>CABQAC010000006.1 GCA_902462035.1 uncultured Eubacteriales bacterium | reverse complement strand
TCGGTACGGGGACCGCGTTCAAATGACGCTGGAAAACGCGGAGACCGGAGGGGCCGTCGTCCGTTTGATCCTGCCGCAGTCCATCGATTTACCCCCCGGCGAAGGATAAGGCGAAAGTAAAAACGGCGCGCGCCGTTCTGCCAAACGGGCGTTTTGTTATTTTAATCGCCAAACCGGAGAAAACGCCCCAGTGCGCGGAGAAAGGATGGTGGTATTTTGTGTATTCGTTATTGGTGGTAGACGACGAAAAATATGCGGTCTTAGGTGTGTCTAGGGGAATCGAATGGCGCCAGCTGGATATCGACCGGGTGTACGAGGCGTTCGACACGGACGAAGCCATACGCCTGCTGTCGGAAAACCGGGTGGACGTGGTGATCTCGGATATCGAGATGCCGCGCCGCAGCGGCCTTGACTTGCTTAAATGGATTCGGACAAACAGCCCGGATACCCGGGTGATTTTCCTGACCGCCCACGCGGAATTTACCTATGCCCGGGAGGCGTTGGAACTGGGCAGTTTTAATTACGCCTTAAAACCGGTGGACCACAAGGAGCTGCGGAATATGGTGGCGGTGGCGCTGGAAAGCGTGGCCCGCAACAACGAAAACACCCAAATGGAGCGGCTGTATGCCGCCCATCTGGATGCTTGGCGCAACCATCTGCCGGTGATGGTGGACAGCTTTTGGTGCAGTGTGCTGGACGGCCACCGCAAATTAACGCCGGAGCATTTGGAACGCACGCTGTCGCTGTACGAGATCCCCTTACAGCCGGACGGCCGTGTTCGCCCTATTTTGGTCAGTATCGAGGGTTTTGCCGAACTGGTCGGCGGCCGGGAAGAGGAGATCCTGATCCACGCGGTTTCCGAGTACATTGCGGGCGAAATGTTCCCCCAAGGAGAAGGAACCCTGGTGGCGTACGACGAGGATTTGCTGCTGATCGTTTACCAGGATGCCTGGGACCGGCGGACGCTGGAAGAAAAATGTGTGGCCCTAAGTAAAAGCTGCCGCGAAACGTTTCTATGCGAGGTAGCTTTTTACTTCGGCGCGTCTGCGGGCCTAGAGGATCTGCGCGGGGAATACCAAAGCCTGGTCCGCAAGGAGCAGAACAATACCGAACACAACGCGTCGGTATATCCCGAAGATTTTATCGTGGACCAGACGGAAACAGCCGCCGACCTGCCTGTGATCTACGATTGGGTATCCCTGCTGGACTGGGGAAAACAGCAGGAGTTCACCGAAAAACTGCAAAAATTGTTTCAGCAGCTGCGCGGCAGAACCGGAATCGGGCGAAGGACGCTAGGGGAAGTTTATACGGGCCTATCCTACCTGTTTCTCTCCGCCTGCCGGCGCAACGGGGTAACGGTAGACGTTATGCCCGGGGACAATGTCTGGGATATGCTGAAATCGGTCGATCGGACGGAGGAATGGGCGATGAGGGTAACAGAGGCGTATTTTACAGGAATTTCTAAATCGCAAAAAGGAAAATCGGAGATCATACAAAAAGTGGAACGGTATGTGGAAGAGCACATCGCCGAAGATTTTGGCCGCGACGATATTGCCCGGGCGCTTTTTTTCAACTCTGCCTACCTGTCGCGGATGTTTAAAGCCGAAACCGGCATCTCCCTCAACGAATTCGTAGGGAAAATCCGGATGCGGGAAGCGAAGCGGCTGCTGGATACCACCAACCTGTCCATCAGCCTGGCGGCAAGCAAAACCGGGTACTCGAATTTTTCCTATTTTACCAAGCAATTTAAGGAGGCATACGGCATAACGCCCAGCGAATATAAAAAGCGTTCGTCCAATGGTTAAAATGACGAAATACCCCTCTCGTGTGATTTGTTCAATTATACCCTAAGTATAAGTTTGTTTTTGTGTAAGTTACAGATGCCTTTGTAAAGTTTATGAAGGAACGGTGAAATAACTATTTATTTTTACCCGATTTGGTTCGATTGATACACATATTTGCCACTAAATGGCAGATTGTATGGGTCAAAGGTAACAAAACTGTTAATAGGGTAACACAAGTGATAGAAGTTCCTTCACCAAAAGAACATAATTGTATACACAAAACAAACAAAATAAAAAGGGTTTATTATGTGAAATCACGAATTCGTTGAATTTATAATAACGAGGGGTGTAGGTATGGGTCAAGGTTCATTGTGGAAACGGTTCAAGCGCTACAGATTCGTGTATTTGTTAGGGCTTCCCGGAATGGCAGTTATCTTTTTGTTCAGTTACCTGCCAATGTACGGTATTCTGGCTGCGTTCCAGGATTTTTCCCCTTATCTGGGGGTGCTTCACAGCCCGTGGGTTGGGTTTGAGCATTTCCAAAGGCTGTTTGCCGATCCGGACTTCTATAAGATGTTCGGCAATACGCTGATTATCAGCCTGTTGTCTTTGGCGACTTTCCCGCTGCCCATTATATTGGCGCTGCTGCTTAACGAGGTTCGCTGCGCGGGGTACAAAAAATTCATTCAAACCACCATTTACATGCCGCACTTCCTGTCCTGGACCATCGTGGTCAGCCTGACCTTCATGCTGCTGTCCACCCAAACCGGTCTGTTCAACAAATTGGCGGTGGCCATGGGCGGCGAAGCGCATTCTTACTTATTCGACAAGAACTGGTTCTACCCCATCATCTTAATACAAAAGGTCTGGAAGACCGTGGGATGGAGTTCCATCGTTTACTTAGCCGCTATTTCGGGGGTGGACCCCACCCTGTACGAGGCGGCGCGCATCGACGGCGCCAACAAGTTCCAGCAGATGCGCAATGTGACCTTGCCTGCCATTGCGCCCACTGTGGTCGTGATGCTGATTCTCGCAATGGGCTCCATTGTTTCGGTTGACTTTGAGCAAATCCTCCTGATGACCAACTCGTCGGTGGCCGACCGTGCGGAAGTTTTTGAAACCTATATTTACCGTGTGGGCGTTCAAAACGGTACCGATTACGGCTACACCACCGCCATCGGCCTGTTCAAATCGGTGATCAGCACTATTTTGGTGCTGACGACCAACTACATCACCGAGAAAAAGGGCTATGACGGCGTCATCTAAAGCGCATCGAAAGAAAGGAGGGTTACTCAATCATGAGTGAGAAAAAGAGAATCTTTATAGGTCAGTCTATTTTGAATATCATCCTGTTTATCCTGGCGTTCACCATGTTCTTCCCGTTCATTTACATACTGCTGATTTCGCTGCACGATCCCTCTGTATTCCGTGCGGGCCAGGTGAACTTCTGGCCGCAGAAATTTTCGCTGGCGGCCTACGATTACATTCTTTCCGGCGGCGGCTTTGTGAACGCGCTTAAGTCCACCTTGGTCATCACCCTGGTGGGTACGCCGCTCAACGTGTTGTTCAACTCGGGTCTGGCGTATTTGCTGGCAAAAAAAGGCGCGCCCGGCCGCGGCATTCTGATGAAATTGGTGATTTTCACCATGTTATTTGGCCCGGGCATGATCCCGAACTATTTAAATATTTTGAATTTGGGCCTTTACAATTCCTGGTGGGCCTGCATCCTGCCCGCTACCTGCGGCGCGTGGAATTTAATGGTCATGAAGAGCTTCTTTATGGGCCTGCCGCCCGAATTGGAGGAAGCGGCCATCATCGACGGCTGCAACGAGCTTCAAATCTTCTTCAGGATCGTGCTCCCACTGTCCAAGGCAATGCTTGCGACCTTTACGCTGTTCGCCGCGGTTTCCTATTGGAACTGCTACTTCAGCGCCTTGATGTACATCACCGATTCCACCAAGTGGCCGTTACAGGTTTTCCTGCAGCAGATCGTTATCTCCCTAAACTTCGACCAGTACATGGATACCGGCCTGCAGCTGCTGACCAACGTGCCAAGTGAAGTGGCGCAGATGGCCTGTATCATTGTGGCGGTGCTCCCCATTATGTGTGTGTATCCGTTTTTGCAAAAGCATTTCGCCAAGGGCGTCATGGTTGGATCGGTCAAGGGCTAAACTTGGGTTTTGGCAGGGGCGCGGGTTTTTACCCGCCCGCGCCTTTGCTTAAGTCATAAGGCAAATACCCATTTTTATTTTAGGAGGAGAGAAAATGAGATCCAGCGTTACCAAAATTTTGGCCGGCGCGATGGCCATTGCGCTTTGCGCGACGATGGCGGCCTGCAACAACAATGGCGGCGGAGCTTCCTCGACGAAGCCTTCCACCTCCAGCGGGTCTGCTGGGACCAGCTCGGTCGGCACGGGCAAGTACGAGGCAAAAGATTATTCCAACGAATCTCCGCTGAAGGTTTCCTTCACCGGCATTGCTTGGGGTAACGGCGCCGAAAAGGACGGCCTGGTCGAGAAAGAGTTCGAAAAGATGCTCAACCTCGATATGGACGTTCAGTGGATTGTGAACACCGACTATGCCGAGCGCGTCAACATGATGATGATCGGCGGTACCCTGACCGACGTAACCCAAATCATGGGTCAAAACGGCCGTAACTTCTATCCTCAGGTTGTTCAGGCTATTAAGAACAACGTGTTCACCGACCTGACCCCCTATGTGCTCGACAACGGCTTTAAAGACGCCAACGAAATTATGAGCACCTGGTCCGATGCCGTCTGGGAAAACTGCAAATACGACGGCAAGCTGTACCTGCTGCCCCGGAAGATGAGCCAGATGGACAACCAAGGCGCTTTCTGGTACCGCAAGGACATCCTGGACAAGACCGATCTGAAGCTGCCCACCACCCTGGACGAGCTGAAGAATTTCATCATCGACCTGCAAAAGGCCGCGAAGGATCAGGGCCTGAGCAACATGTATGGCATCGCCGGCTCCAGCGAGGACATCGATGGCACCTTTAAGCAGGTTGCTGTCGCCTACACCGGCGTGCAGGAATGGGCTGTGGACAAGGACGGCAACTTCCAGCATCAGTCCTTCATGCCCGAGTATAAGGAATTCCTGCAGTGGGTTAAGGATCTTTTCGATGCTGGAGCTATCGATCCCGAATATACCCTGAATCAGACCAAGAACTCCAGCTTTGAAGAGGGCAACTCCGTTTCCCGTTTCGGTTCCTGGCAAAACTGGAACCAGTCTGAAGACCTGACCACCAACAAGTGGTTCAAAACTGCTGTCGATCCTGCCGCTTCTGTTTGGGCCATTGGTCCCATCGAAGGCCCCAAGGGTCCGACCATCACCATCGGCGACGGTTCCGGCTACGCGCAGCCTGTTATGATTTCCGCTAAATTCAACAAAGACAACATCGACCGTTTGCTGCAGGCTATCTGCCGCTACGACGAAGATTATCTGTGGTTCCTGCATTATGGACTGGAAGGCACCCATTACACCATGGTCGACGGCCAACCCACCCAGACCAACGAAGAGCAAAAGGCTGAAAAGCTGAAGGGCTATGTCGGCGGCTGGAACCAAATTCTGATGGATTCGAACGACGATTTTGTTAAGTCCAAGTTCGAAAGAGCGCATTCCGGCCAGAAGATGATCGACGACGCCAAGAAAATCCACGAGGATTCTTTGAAGCTCATCGACAAGTATAATCTGTCCAATCCGGTTCAGACCATCAACTCCGAAGCCTACAACAGCAAGTGGGCCAACTTGACCAAAGACCTAAAGAATAACCGCAACCGTGTGGTTATGGGCGAGATAACCATGGAGCAGTGGGACGCCTATGTGGAGCAAACCGTGAATTCCGCCGATTATAAAGCGATCGTGCAGGAATTTAAGGAAGCCTACAACGCGCAGAAGTAATTTCTGCTGGCCACAGCATAAGTAAACAGGGCAAAAGGGAACAAACGATTTTGTTCCCTTTTGTTTTGTTGTTTCTGGGTTTTTTCATCGTTTTTAAATTTCTCAGCCTACACAGAAAGGATTGTCATAAAATTATGCCGGAACAAGATTATTTTGCTCAAATCGCGATGACAAAGCACCCCATGCGGACCGACGATAAGGAGTTCCCTCCCCTGCCGCTGCCCAAGGCCGTCTTTTCCCCTTCCGGCGACGTATGCCCACCCGTGCCGGAGCCAACGTTCGACCAGCGAATGGAATCCTTCCGCCGGGATCTGAGCGCCATGCGTTCTTATTATCAGCCCTTTATGCGGGATTTGCTGCCGGATTTTGCAGAACAAGAGGAAACCCAGGAACTGAAAACCTTTTCGTTCCGTTACGCTGCGCCCAAAGAGATGTTTATGGGGTCGCTGCCGGAGGAAGGGAACTGGGAAACCGTCACCGTGCCGGATTACCGCGGCCCGGCGGCAAAGTGGAAGGGATTTTACCGCACGACTTTTTCCCTTCGCCCCCTGGAAGCGGGAGAGCAGGCGGTCATCCGGTTTGCCTCGGTGGATTATCGGGCCGTGGTTTACTGCAACGGCGTATGCGTAGGCAGCCACGAGGGCTTTTTTGCCCCTTTTGAGGTCAACATTACCGATTGCCTGCAACCGGTCAACACTCTGGTGGTGGAGGTTCACAACGATGTTTCCATTTTGGGCCAGGGTCCGGTGCTGGACGGCGATAAAATTTATGCGGCCACCGGTCCCGGCTGGGACGATCCGGAGCTGGGCTGGCACCACTGTCCAGCCGGCGCGGGCATCCTCGATTCGGTTGTGGTGGCGCTCTGCCCCAGTATCCGGATCACCGACCTGTTCGTGCGGCCCAATATCGACGGCCATTACGCGGAAATCCGCATGGGGGTACAAAACGACACCGGCACAGTGGCGGAAGGATATGACCTGACGCTGCGCGCACTGCCCAAGAACTACGAGGGAGATGCGATTGGAGCGCTGACCGCCAGCGTTCCTTATATCGGTGTGGGGCAAAACGAATACCGGTTTGCCATGGCGCTGCAAGGAGAGCGGCTGTGGGAGCCGGACACCCCATGGCTGTATGGGCTGCAGGCGGAACTCTCTCAAAACGGCCCGGTGTCCCGCCGTGTGGGCACCTTTGGCATGCGCAAGTTTATCAGTGACGAGCAAAGCGAACCCAAGGGCAAGTTTTATTTCAACAACCGTCCCATCGTACTGCGGGGCGCCAACGAAATGGGCCATCTGCAGCAGTGTGTGATGAAGGGCGACGACGATCAGCTGATCGACGACATTTTGATTGCCAAGCTGTGCCATATGAACTACTATCGGGTGACCCAGCGGCCGGTGCAAAAGAAAATTTACGATTATTTCGACATGCTGGGCATGATGCACCAGTGCGACCTGCCGCTTTTCAGCTTCCTGCGCCGCAACCAGGCGTGCGAGGCCATCAAACAGGCGGCGGAACTGGAACACCTTATCCGCAGCCATCCCTCCTCTATCCTGGTCAGCCTGATCAACGAGCCCATGAGCATCCGCTGCACCCAGGACCCTAACGATAAATACTCCAAGCGGTATCAGCAAAAAGGACACCGTCACCTGCTCCGCGACGAGCTGGAGGCCTTTTTCGCCGCGGCCCGCAAGGCGATATATATCGAAAACCCGGACCGGGTGGTCAAAAACGCCGAGGGAGACTACGATCCGCCCACCATGGAGGGCCTTCCCGATTTCCATTGCTACACCATGTGGTACTCAAACCACGCTATGCCCATCGGCAAACTTTATAAAGGCTACCTTCCGCCGGTCAAGCGCGGCTGGATGATCGGCTGCGGCGAGTACGGGGCCGAGGGTTTGGACAACGACAGCGTGATGCGGAAATACTACCCCAAGGAATGGCTGGCGCCCAACGCGGATGGGACCTGGTACCCGGACCGAATCTCCCATTCCCAGACTTTCTCTGTGCAGGGGGATTGGTACCCCGAACAGACCGGGCGGCAGGACTGGATTTTTGAAAGCCAGAAGCATCAGGCCAACGCGACCGCCACCATGACCGACGCGTTTCGCCGGCGCGCGGATTTGATCAGCCATACGGCAATCCACCTGCTGATCGACGCGTGGCCTGCCGGGTGGATGAAAACCCTGTTAGATGTGGACCGCCAGCCCAAACCCGCCTATTTTGCCTACGCCGATTCCCTTGTTCCCTTCCGGGTCAACCTGCGGTGCGACCGCAACGCCTGGTACGAAGGCGAGACGGTGATGGTGGAAGCGTGGCTGTTAAACGATACGGCGGAAGAAAAGCGGGGCGAGCTGGTGGCTACGGTTACCCAGGATGGAAAAGTTATCGCGTCTTATGCCCTGCAGGCCCAAGTGGGGGCTGCCACGGCGGTATGCGCCGGTCTGATTCCCGTCACGGCCCCGGCCGTGGAATCTGCTGCGCCGCTTCGGGTGGCGTTGGGCTTCCGCGGCCAAGACGGCGCGTTCGAATCTTTGGAAAAAAAGGACTTTACCATTTACCCGCTGCGCGTACACGCGGTGCCGGTAGCCTGCCTGGGCGAAACCGCGGTTCAGACCGCCAGTTCCCTGCGGCTGCCTGTGGTAGATCCGGAACAGGCAGCGGCGTTCCTGGTTTCCTCGGCGGATGAGGCGGATTTGCGCCAGGCCGCATCCTGGGCCGAAACGGGTAAAACGGTCATGGTGCTGCTGCCCGACGCTCCCTGCGACTGGCAGGTAGGCGGCGTCAGACTGGCCACCAAGGGCTGCGGCCCGGTGTTTTTTGCAGCCGCCGCGCCAGAGGCCGAACCGTACCGGCTGACCATGCTGTACAACAGCCAGGAGGATTATATCGATTTCTCCGGCACCCATACCATCGAAACCCAGGCAAACGGGCGCGACCTGCTTTACACCTACAGCAAGCAGGGGCTTTCCGGCGCCCATGGCGCCAAGGCGCACCTGCCCTTTGTCAAGGAGATTCCCTGCGGCAGGGGCAAGCTGATCGCCGTCAGCCTGCCGCTTTCGGGCAGGCTTTCGGTCAACCCCAACCTGGACGCCTTCCTGACCGGCTGCTTGGCCGGGACATTGGGCCAATAAATACGACAGAGGATGGAAAGGGGATTGTCTTATGATTGAAAAATTGTTGTTGGAACGAGAGTTGCCCGACGTACTACGCTTTTCAGACGGCTCCCCCGTCGCCCAGGCCGACTGGCCGCGGCGGCGGACGGAAATTCTTGAACTGCTGCGGCACCATATGTACGGCGTGACGCCCAATTCAAAAATCGAGATCGAGCACGAAATCAAACTGGAAAATAAGGATGCTTTTGCGGGCAAGGCCATCATGCAGACCATTCTGCTGACTGCCAAAATCTTTTACACCAATTTTACCTTTCCCTTCCGGCTGATTTTACCCAAAAAGGCGGAAAAAGCGCCCGTTTTTGTCCACCTTTCTTTTTCGGACAATGCGTGCAGCGAGGAGCTTCCCACCGAGGAGATCCTAGACCAGGGCTATGGTGTCGCTACCGTATGGTACCAGGCCGTTGCCCCGGACCGGGACGACGAATTCAAAAATGGATTGGCAAGCCATGCGTCCCGCAACCCATTCGACAGTTGGGGCAAGATTTCGATGTGGGCATGGGCAGCCAGCCGCATCATGGATTATTTGCAGACTTTAGATACCGTGGATACAAACCGCATCGCGGTGATCGGCCATTCCCGCCTGGGCAAGACGGCCCTATGGTGCGGCGCATGCGACGAACGGTTTTCGCTGACCGTTGCAAACGATTCGGGCGCTGGCGGCGTCGCGTTGTTCCGCGGCAAACAGGGCGAAATTATCGCCAATTTGACACGTCCAACGCCCGGCTACTGGTTCTGCGGCAATTTTAAGGCGTTTGCGGACCGCGAATTTGAGCTGCCTTTTGACCAGCATTTTGTGCTTTCGCTGGTTGCGCCGCGCTATTTGTACGTCTGCTCTGCCAAGGAGGACGCGTGGGCGGATCCCGTTTCCGAGTTCCTCAGCTGCGCCGCTGCTTCGCCGGTTTATCAGATGATGGGCTATCAGGGCTTGGCGGCGACTAGTATGCCCCAGACGGACGTGCCATTGCAGGAAGGGCGCATTGGCTACCATATGCGCACCGGTACCCACTTTTTAAGCCGCTACGACTGGCAGCAGGTCATGGCGTTCCGCGAAAAACACGGCTGCTAAACCGAGAAGACGGCTGCCGTTTTTAAACGGCAGCGGCGAAAGGATGGTCATACCATGAATAGCGTGATCAGACTAGAAAAAAACGCACGGGTTTGGGACGATGGGTTTCCCATCGGAAACGGGCGGCTGGGCGCCATGATTATGGGCAAGCCGGACGAGGAAACCATTTTTGTCAACGAGGAAACCCTTTGGTACGGCCCCAAGCGGGACCGGAAAAACCCCGATGCGCTGCAAAATGTGGCGGAGATCCGCCGCCTGCTGATGGCGGGAGAGGTTCAGAAGGCCCAATTCCTTGCCAAAATGGCCCTGACCTCTACGCCCAAATATCTTAACCCTTTTCAACCGGCCGGGGATCTGCGCATCTGCCTGATGAACCATAAGGACAAGGCGGAAAATTACGCCAGACAGCTCGATTTGGATAACGCTCTGGCTACGGTGGAATACAAAATGCGGGGCGCGTCATACCGGCGGGAACACCTGGTCAGCCACCGGTATAATGTACTGGCTATCCGCATGACCACCGACGCGCCCGAAGGACTGACTGTCAGCGTCAACATCAGCCGAAAGCCCTTTGAAGAAAACACGGGTAAAATCGGCTTAAAGACCGCTGCCAACTGGGGCCAGTGCGGGGAAGGCGGGGTACGTTATTTCAGCGCGGTCCGTCTTGCCGCCAAGGGGGCCGAAGTTTCCACCATGGGCGATTTCGTCTATACCGAAAACGCCCGGGAAGTCACAATCTATTTATCCAGCGCCACCAGCTTTGGCGGGCGCGACCACTACCGGCAGGAATGCCTGGACGCGCTGGACCGGGCCGAAGCGGCGGGATATGACGAAATTCGCCGCATTCACCTGGAAGAATACCACCGGTTGTACCGCCGGGTTAGGCTGGAATTGGCCGGCGCCCAAACGCCGTCCCTGCCCTTGGACCAGATGCTGGAAAAACTGCGCGGCGGCTGCGAAGCGGATTTAAATACCCTAACGGTGCTGCTGTTTCAATACGCCAAGTATTTGATGATTTCCAGTTCCTACGATTGTGTTATGCCGGCCAACCTGCAGGGGATTTGGAACGGCAGCTACACCCCGCCGTGGGAGTGCAAATACACCATCAACATCAATACCGAGATGAACTATTGGATGGCGGAACCCATGGGGCTGCCGGAATGCCACCGGCCGCTGTTCCGGCTCATCGACCGGCTGGCCCAAAGCGGCCGGGAAACCGCCCGGCGCCTGTACGGCGCACAGGGGTTCTGCGCTCACCACAATACCGATCTTTGGGCCAATACCGATCCGGACGGCATTTTTGATTCCTCCCCCTTCTGGCCCATGGGCGGCGCGTGGCTTTCGCTGCATTTGTACGAACATTTTTTGTTCACCCAGGACGAAAAATTCCTTGCCGAGCAAGCGCTGCCTGTCATGCGGGAAGCCATCCGCTTTTGCGAGGACACGCTGACCGAAGCGCCGGATGGCACCTTCCTTACGGGGCCGTCCCTTTCGCCGGAGAATACCTACCTTACCGAAAAAGGGCAAAAGGGCTGCCTGTGCATGGCGCCGGCTATGGATATCCAAATTCTCCGGCAGCTCATTACCTGGTATCTGGAGGGCTGCGACCGTCTGAAGATTTCCCCCGAGGGAGGGGACCGGCTGCGGCAGATATTGTCCCGCCTGCCCCAATCCAAAGTTTCTTCCGACGGCAGGCTGATGGAATGGAACGAGGAGTACGGCGAGGCCGAGCCGGGCCACCGCCACATTTCCCATCTGTTTGCGTTGCACCCCGGTACCGAAATTACCGCGGATACGCCGGAGTTGTTTCAGGCCGCCAAAAACACCCTTGACTTCCGCCTGTCCCATGGCGGCGGTCATACCGGCTGGAGCCGGGCGTGGGTTACCTGCTTTTTGGCCCGGCTTCGCGACGGCGAAGCCGCAAGGGACAGCATTCGCGCCCTGCTGGACCATTCGGTGCAGATGAACCTATTGGACACCCATCCGCCTTTCCAAATCGATGGAAATTTCGGCATTGCGGCCGCTATACTAGAGATGATTGTCCAGTCTCACGCCGGGTATGTAGACCTGCTTCCCGCCCTGCCCAACGGCTGGCCGGACGGCGCGCTGCTTGGCGTTCGGGTACGGGGCGGCGCCAGTGCCGATATCGAGTGGAAAAACGGTTCCCTTTCCGCCTTGGCCATGACCGCGCTGCGGGATTCCACATTCCGGCTGCGCTACCGGGGCAAAGAAACAACCGTGGCCCTGCGCGCGGGCGAACGGACGGACATCACGTTATAGCAAACAACCGCGGCATGAATTTTTCATGCCGCGGGTGTTTATGGACAATAAAACGGACTAATATCCTTCACGCCGCTTCAAAGCCGCCCATCCCGACAGGCCAAGGCCGTCGCAGTTTGTATTACACCCTGTTCCGGAATTTTTATAAAAAGCCTTGACTCTCACGCTGCGTCATAGTGGATCATTATTTTGTCAAGGAAAGCGGGCCATGTTGGAAAGGATGGCGATACCATTTGGAATATCCGGTTAAGCAGCTGTCGTCCCTAAGCGGTGTTAGCGTGCGTACGCTGCATTATTACGATCAGATCGGGCTGCTGCGCCCCGGGCGGCGGACGGATTCCGGCTACCGCCTGTATGGGGAAGCGGAGCTTGCCAGGTTGCAGCAAATTCTTTTTTTACGGGAACTCCAGCTCCCTCTCGCCACCATCCGGAATATGCTGGACGACCCCTCCTTTGACCAACACCAGGCGCTGCGCACCCACCGGTACTTGCTGCAGCTGCAGCGCGACCGGCTCAACAATCTGCTGATGTTGGCGGAGCGATTGGAGAAAGGAGAAAACGTGATGGATTTACAGACGTTTCATAACAGCGAATTGGAGCGGGCGCAACAGGAATACCGGCAAGAGGCGGAAAACCGCTGGGGCGGCACAGAAGCGTACCGGGAAAGCGTCCGGCGGGAGAAAGCCCGCACCCCAGAGCAGCGCGCCCGGGAAAAGGCCCAAACAACCCAAATATTCCGCAATATGGCGGCACTGATGGACCGGAACCCGGAAGACCCTGCCGTGCAGGCGGTGGTGGCCCGGTGGCAGGCGTTTATCACCCGCACCTATTACCCCTGCAGCCGGCAGATTCTTGCGGGGCTGGGCCAAATGTACCAAGAGGATCCCCGCTTTGCCGCTGCCTTTGAGCAGGTTAAAACAGGGCTTGCCTCCTTTTTTGCCCGGGCGATTGCCCATTATTGCGGGAATGACCCCCTGGCGCGTTAAAACGGTTTCCCATATGCCAAGCGGCATAGCAGGTCCGCGGGAGGTTGCCCGCGGGCCTGCTATTTTTCTGTTGGGGGCAGGCTGTTACAGGCACCCCGAAACGCTGCCAGCAAAAACGCCTGGTCCGGCTGGCTGTAATAAAAATGTTTCGACGTTTTTAAAACAGCAACGCGTACCGCGGGGTTCCCCTTTAAATATTTGAAGGCCGCTGCGGAAACCAGCTCGTCCATCTGGGACTGGAAAACAAAGCAGGGAACACAAACCGAACCCATTTGTTTTCTTGCGGCCCTTGCTTCCCGAAACAGCTCCCAATAGCGTGGAATCCATCCGGCGTACTGCCAAAACTTTTTATTCGGCGCAATGCTGTACGCCTTTTTTGCGGCCAAAGCAATCGGGTCGCGTGTTAAAACCCTGTTAAAGGCAACTTTTACCGAATTTGCAATGGCGGCGGGCTTTACCCGTATCACCAGCGGAACGGCAAGTAAAAAAAGCATTTTGACCTGTTGCGGGAACCGAAAACTTGCGTCGATGGCAAACAGCGTACCCATGGAATGAGCGACTATGACAATGTTGCGGTATTGCAGCGCTAGCTGTTCCACAAGGTTATAGATTTGAGCTTTCCACTTTTCCATAGAGGTATGTGAAAAATCCGACACCGATTTCCCGTGGCCGTCTAACAGCACGCCGTAGACCGACCAGGAATCCGGTACAAGCGGAAGAAAGGGGAGAAAGTGGTCCGGCGTTCCAAGGATGCCGTGGATAAACAGCACAATGGTACCGCCGTCTGATCCCCGGCGGAAAAATTCCTGGTGCATACGGCACCCCCCTTTCCCATACGATCCAAACCTCATAAAAACTGCGCCAAATCCCGTTTGGTATTCCGCTTGTGCTGTACCATTTGCGGTTATCTGTTTTATCAAAACAGGATGTTCCGCGCATCTATTCGAGTGTTTTATCCCAACCATTCTTAAGATGATTTGCGCGGCGCGGCCCCAGATCGATTCTGCCTTAGGAATTTAAGGGCTGGCACTGGGGGCAGTAATAAACGCTGCCGCCCAAATAGGATTCCTTCCGGATAATCTCGCCGCAGGCCGGGCAGGGGGTATTGGCGGTGTGACGGCTCAGCACCGTACGGTAACCGCCCGGTTGTCCGAACAAGTCCTGTTCGGTATCCCGCCCGCCGCCTTCCGCCATGGCCGCCAGGGTTTGGCGCACCGCCCGGAACAGCCTCCCGCGCGCTTCGCCCGGCAAGGCGCCCATCCGTTGCTTGGGATGGATGCCCGCATGCCAAAGGATGTCCTGCAGAACCCCGTTGCCCAGGCCGGGAATCCGCTGCTTGGTCGCCAAAAACGCTTTGGCGGAAAGGGTTTCGAACCCTTCGCACCGGCATAAATCGCAAAAATAAGATTCATCAAAAGCATCCGACAGCGGGTTCGGCGCTTGCAGCGCACGCTCGAAATAGGGATTCTCCAGTTCCCCGTCCTGATAAGCAAGCAGCCCGCCGTACATCTGAACGGTAGCCGCTAAATACGCGCCGTCGTCCAGCTCCAACAGCAATTGGTGCTTGAGGGGCAGCTTTGCGCCCGGCGCCAGCAGCCGTAAATTGACGCCATCCTGGAACAGCAGCCGCATAGGGCCCGCTTCCAGTTCCACAAAACCGCCCACTTGCCGGGCCCGGCCCAGGGTACGCCCCGCCAAAAGAACGGCGTATGCGGCGGGATCCCCTTGGTACCAGGCAAACCGGTGGGGGGAATGATTCGCTTCCGCCCGGACGATGGTGCGGCCTGCGGCAGCGGGTAACTGGCGCGCCAACGTCAGGCTTTCGGGTATTTCCAGCATGTAAAATCCTCCTTTTCTACGCGCGGTTTAGGCATTGGGCCGTACCGGAATCCGCAGTACGGTGCGCAGCCTGTCCGGCGCCACCCGCCTGGGGTCGCCCAGGTAGATTTCATGGTGGCGC
The DNA here is from genome assembly GCA_902462035.1 of uncultured Eubacteriales bacterium. Classification (GTDB taxonomy): domain Bacteria; phylum Bacillota; class Clostridia; order Oscillospirales; family Acutalibacteraceae; genus CABQAC01. The sequence goes on along the minus strand of CABQAC010000006.1, from coordinate 6,145 downwards.
GCTCCGTGTTCGCCAATCCGGCTGGCAAGCCCGTTTTGTTCCAGATACGCTTGTATCCGCGCCAATGCGGCGGATTCCTCGCTGTAGGGCCCTACATGCATCGCCTGCACGCATTCGCCTTCGTTCAGCGTAACCAGCCGCACCCGCCCAAAGGGGAGCGGTCCGCGTTTGCGGGCGGCGGTCTCGCGCGCCCATTCTAAAACCGCGCCGGTGACAAAATCGGGTTGGCGAATCATCGAAGTCCACCGCCATTGGCAGCGGTCCGCGTTTTCGTTTTCCCACAAGCCCTCCAACGGGGGCACGACGTATTCGAAGTACCCTTCCGGAGCGTTGTCCGACATTTTGCTCATTTTTATGGTAAACGACAGTGTGTAAAGCATTTGCACCGATTGCTGGTAGCTTTCCCCCTCCGGCGCGCCGCAGCCGTCTACCGCCAAAAAAAGAATGGGAGGCACATGGATTTTTGACGGCGCTTTTTTAGGCAGGTATAAATCCCGGTATTCCTTTTTAAAATCCAATCGTTCCATGGCAACCAACCTTTCACGGCCCGGGCAAAGATCTTAGGGTCTGCTTGCGCTTGATCAACCTGATTTTAGCATAACACAAAATAACGGACAACGTCTTGTCATATTTTCTTTATGTTATGGATCGCGGCATAAAAAAACCGGGCAGAATATTTCTGCCCGGCTCAAAATTAAATTTACAGCTGAATTTCGATGGCGGCCGGCGTATCCTTTTGGAAGGATACCACAGCCTCTCCTTGGTTTTGGGCGATGCTTTTTCCATCCACCGAAAGCTGCCGGAACCCGCCCCGGGCCCGCAGCGTAAGGTCCTGATCCTGTAACGAAACCAGCTGCACCTTGACGGTCTTTTGTTCCAAATCCCATTCCATCCGTTCAATCTTGGCGCAGGCAAAGGTCCACATACCACACAGCGCGCCTTTTTTGAAGAAGGACGGCAGCGCGGGCAAAAATTCGATCACGCCCTCGTCGGAAAAGACCAGCATTTCGTCCATCACCGCGGGAAGGGATCCGGTGGTATCCGGAAAATAGACATGGTGCGGGAAGTGGTTTCCGATCAGGTTGGGCCGCACAAAGCCATGGTCCAGCACCTGTTTCAAGTTCTGCCACGCGTCATCGGTATCCTTCAGGCGGATAGCGGTGAACAGCCGGTGCATAATGCCGTGGGCGGAGTCGTTCTGCTGGCCCCGCTTGCGGTTGGAAATTTCGATCGCTTTCGCAAGCTCCGGGGTGTCCTCCCAGGTGACGGCATGGCCCGGCCACGCGTCGTAATGGTGGGAGACATGGCGGTGGTTGTAATTCTCCTTGGTTCCGGCCCAGGCCCATTCCTTCAAACCGCCCTCGTCATCCAGCAGGTAGCTGGGCAGGTGCGCCAAAATATCCTTCCACCGGTCCATACCCTCGGGCTTCAGGTCCAAAATTTCGCAGGCACGGATCAAATTGTCCAAAACCTCGCGGCAGCCCATAATGTCGATGGCCGCGTTAATGGTGACCGGGGTCTGCCCCAAGGGGGAATCCTCCGGCGAGAAGCAGGGATAAAACAGGTAGTTGCCGTCCGCGTCCTTATCCTGCAAAAAGTCTTCGTAGAACTGAGCGATCTCTGTCAGGCCCGGCACCACGTGCTCCCGCAGGAATTCTTTGTCCCCGGTGGCCAGGTAGTAGTTCCAGAACTCGTTGTAAATCCACGCGGTGCAGGCCACCCAGAACTGGTGGGGATAATCATGGCCGAAATGGGTGGAGTGACCGGTGCGCATATCCGGATGCACGCTGGCCAAAATGCCGCGGCAGCCAAAGATATAGCGGGCATTGTCCCTAAAGTCCGGGAATTTGGACTCGATAAAGTCGAAGAATACCTGCATTTTTTCGAACAAGCCGGTGGGGTTGGCGCTGCACACCTGCAAATTGATGTTGATGTTGTACTGGCCGCCGCAGGGGGGCAGCTTGCCGGTTTCGGTAATAAAGAAGAACCGGCCCGCGTCGTAAAGGCGCTGCATCAGCCCCAGGCACACATCGGAAGAATGCTGGATTTGCAGCAGTTCTTCGGTGGCGAGCAGCCGCTCGGATTCCGGCATCACACACAGGGTGCTGCGCTTCATCATATCGGCGATCAGCGCTTCGTTTTCCTTCAGCAGGTCGTCGTACCGGTAATCGGCGTCACGGAACGCTTCCGCGTCCTTTTTAAGCTGTTCCAGGGTAAATTCCGGATAGCGGACCACCTGGTTGAAAATTTCGAAGCAGGTTGCCCCGCTGACATAAAAGCCGTCGCCCAAGTCATTGACCGTGCCGGAGCAGGCCACCACCTTGGTAAATACCGCGAACCCTTCTTTGCCCATGCAGGTTGGATCATACTTGCACCCCACATACAGGGTATGCAGCAGCTGACCCGGATGATAGGTCAGGTTGATGGCGGTGTCGCGCTTTTCCCAAATATCCTTGCTGGTGTTGCCCGAATCGGTCGCCACGGTAATGCGGTAAGGGGCGGGTTCCCCCTGGGTGGTGACCACCTGGTGGGCATACAGCGTGCCCCGTACCGAAGAAATGCTCCGCCGCTCGTAGCTGCCCAGGTCGTTTGCCCAGCGGATGGTACCCTGGCCGTTGTCGTAATTCATAATCCGCAGATAGTCCCGTGTGCCCGGCTTTTGGGGGGTCTCCAGCGTCATCATGCAGGCGGAATGGTGCCCATGGTTGCGAACTGGCGGCTTGTCGGCCTGGTAGCAGGGATTGCTGCCTTGAGCGGCCTGCATCGCAAGCTGGTCGGCCTCTTCATCCTTGCCCTCCCGCAGCAGCCTGCGGATTTCGGGCATCACGTGCTGAATATCCGGCGGGGCCGCCGGGAAGGGAATTTTGCAGTACAGCAGTTCTTCCTGCTCAAACAGCATCTTCTCTGCGTAGGGGTCGCCGTATACAAATACTTTGTTGCCGCTGCCCGAAACCACCAGCCCGTCGGTATAGGATGCGGACGGATATATGCTGCAGTAGCCCCGTTCCGGCACCAAGCCCTCGCGGCGTTCAGCGGGCAGGTAGGGATAAGGCGGTTTTTGCGGAATGAGCTTGAAATCCTTCTTCATGGTAATAACCATCCTTTCGTTGTAGAAGGGACGCTCTGCCCGGTTGCGCCGGAATTTGGGCAAAACGGTCCTCGGTATTTATACGCGGATACGCCCCGCGCCTGTTGCGAACAGACCCCCTATTGTCCCCATCATAGGGGAGGGGGATCCCGAAGTCAAGGTGAATTTGCCCCCACAGGGGGATTTTTCGCGCCTTTTCCGTTCTTTTTCACCCCGCGGGAAAAATTCATTCCTGTTCCTTTTTTTCCGCCTGGTCAGGGATTGACCATCAGCACCTTGACAACCGCGGCTTTGTCGTCCCGGCAGGCCAGCATGGCTTCCTGCATCCTTTCCAGGGGGAAGGTATGGGAAATCAGGCTTTTCAGATCCACCAGCCCCGCCTTGACCAGCTCGTTGCATTGGGGGAAGAACAACGCGGGCGTTGCATGGGAAAAGCGCAGCTGCAGCCGCTTAAAATGCATGCGGTTGATGTTGAGGGTGCAAAGGCTGTCCGGCTCGTCCCTGCCAATGCCGATGGCGCAGATGGTCGCGCCGAAGGAAGCGATATCCACCGCGTCCGCGATGGTCTTCGGCGGGGTGGTGACCATCACCCTGTTGACCTCCACGCCGTCCAGGGCCTGCTGAACCGAAATTTTGTCCGTCTCGATCACCGCGTCGGCCCCATATTGGCGGGCCAACGCAATGCGCCGCACCGAATGGGAACGGGCGCACACCGTCACCTTGGAAGCGCCCCGCAGCTTTGCCAGCCGCACGGCCAGGATTCCGATGGGCCCTGCGCCCATGACCACGACGTGGTCGCCCAGCTGCACGTCGGTCACCATGGCAAGGTCCATGGCCACGCCGAAAGGCTCCAGCATCGAGGCTTCCTCGAACGAGATGCCGTCGAATTTGACCAAGGTGTGGGCTTTGGCCACGATGGCTTCGGCAAAACCGTTGTACATGGGCGCAAACAGGCTTTTGTTGGTGCACAGTTCCACATGGCCGTTGCGGCAGTTCGGGCAATTTCCGCAAAAGCTGGAGGATTCCACCGCCACGGTGTCCCCTGCCTTCAGATTCTTCACCTGTTTTCCAGTCTGCTCCACCACACCGGCGATTTCGTGGCCAAAGGGTTTGAATTCGGCGCGGTTGTAGCCGTTGTTGATGTCCGACCCGCATACGCCGCAGGCCTTGATCCGCAGCAGCACGTCGTCGTCGCCCACCGGTTCGGGCGGCAGATCCCGGATTTCCACCACAAAGGGCGCTTTTAGATAGGCAAATTTCATTTCGTTCCCCCCTGTTTTTGTTGTATTGTCAGAACGTACCGTTTGTACAAGCCTTCGTTTTTTGGCTGGGGCTTTCGTGCAAGGGCACATCTTTGGCGGTTTAAAAGAACGGCATTCTAAAATTTATCAGACTTGCCCTCATGATATCACAAAAAAAGGGCGGCGAATACTTCTATGGTGACCTGTTGCGTGACCTTTTTGGGGGATGGTTGCGTTCCCGGCCCGCGGCTGGTACAATGAAAGAAAAACAAAAGCGAACAGATGAGCGGGCAGCCTTTTCTGCCCGGAAAGAGGTTTGGTATGCTGGCGATTTTATCCCCGGCTAAAAATATGCGGGTTCCAAAACCATGGGGTTTTCCCCTGTCCCGGCCGCGGTTTCTCCCCCAGGCCAGGGAGCTGGCCGACGTGCTGCGCCAGTACCCGCCCTGGCAGCTGGAATCCATTCTGCGGGTCAACCCGCAGATCGCGCTGCGCGCCTTTGGGTATTATCAAGATTTTGACGCCGCGCCGGATATGCCCGCCCTGCTTTCCTACCACGGGCTTGCCTACCAGTATTTGGATGCCGCGACCTTGTCCGCGGGGGATTTGGAATATGCCCAGAACCATCTGCGGCTGCTCAGCGCCCTGTACGGGGTGCTGCGTCCTGCCGACGGCATCCGCCCCCACCGGCTGGAAATGACCAGCCGGCTTTCCATCCGGGGCGAAAACCTGTACCGCTTTTGGGGCGGCGCATGGCGCGACGCCCTGTTTGGAGAGGCGCGCACCGTGGTCAACCTGGCTTCCGCCGAGTACGGCGGCGCCGTTTCCCGCCGGCTGTCGGAAAGGGACCGTATGGTCGATTGCGTGTTTTTAAATCCCAGCCGCGGGGCGCTCCGGCAGCTGGCCGCCCCGGCAAAGATGGCCCGGGGCGCTATGGCGCGTTTTATGCTGCAAAACCGGATCGACCGGCCGGAAGGGCTAAAGGATTTTCACTGGGACGGCTATCGGTATGTTGCGGCCCTGTCCGGGACGGACCGGTATGTGTTCGCGCGTGGGACCGGTTTCGAGGAGGACGGCGGGAAGGACGGATAAGCCCCCCTGTTTTATAGAAAGGAGGGATCGGCGGTGTCCGTATCCTGGAATCCGTGGCATGGCTGCCACAAAATATCGCCCGGCTGCGCCCATTGTTATGTGTACCGGATGGACGGCCGCCACGGCCGGGACAGCGGCACGGTGGCCAAAACCAGCGCCTATGCCTTGCCCGTGGCCCGGACCCGGAGCGGCGGCTACAAGATCCCCCCGGGGCAGGAGGTTGCCACCTGTTTTACCTCCGACTTTTTGCTGGAGGACGCCGACCTTTGGCGTCCGGAGGCTTGGCGGATGATCCGCTGCCGGAGCGATCTTTCCTTTTTGTTCATCACCAAGCGCATCCACCGGCTGGCGGAATGCGTGCCGGAGGATTGGGGTGCGGGGTATCCCAACGTCACCATTGGCTGTACGGTGGAAAACCAAGACCGGGCGGATTTTCGCCTGCCCATTTTTGCCCGCGCGCCGGTCGCCCACAAATGCGTCATCTGCGAGCCGCTGCTGGAACCCATCGATCTTTCCCCCTATTTGGGCCCTTGGGCTGACCTGGTATCGGTGGGGGGAGAATCGGGCCCGCAGGCCCGGGCGTGCCGTTACGATTGGATTTTATCGCTGCGCCGCCAATGCGGCGAAGCGGGCGTTCCATTCCGTTTCCGGCAGACCGGCGCGCTGTTTTTGAAGGACGGCAAGCAGTACCGCGTGCCCCGGCGGGAACAGATGCGCCAGGCGC
>CABQAC010000005.1 GCA_902462035.1 uncultured Eubacteriales bacterium | reverse complement strand
CATCGCCGGTAAACACCAGATGGACCGGACGGAACACGCCGACGGGCTGGGATCCTTCGGTATTGGGGGTCCCCCAGCAGCCGCCGCATACCCAGGGCAGGTCATCGATCATTTCGGGATGGTCGGCCCGTACCGCCAGCAGGTTTTCGCCGGGCTGCAGCAGCGCGGTAGCCTCCAGCGTGAAGGAAGTCCGGCCGCCGTCGTGGCCGCCCAGGTATTGGCCGTTGAGCCATACCTTCGCATAGGAGCCGACGCCCTCGAACAGCAAAAAGCAGCGTTTGCCAGCCTGTTCCGCCGGTACCGTAAAAGCTTTGCGGTACCATGCCACGCCGTGGAGGTTGCCGTGGGACACCTGGTGGTAACCGTGATAATCGTCCCAGTTGTGGGGGACATCCACTGTTTTCCAATCGCTTGCGTCAAAGCCAGGCGCCTGAGCGCCGGAAAGATCGCCCCAGGCGGTTTTCCAATCGCTGCAGATGGTGATGTAGGTTCTGCCGTTTGACATGGTTGCTTACCGTCCTTTCATAATAAAGCCGAAACGAGGCGATTCAGCTTTTCGTTTTATGACAGATTGAGACAAGAGAAACGGATACCTTACTATGATAAGGGGTTTGGCCATAAAAAATCAAGGCCCAAAGCACAAAAGGTCACGATTTTGTTCCTGGAACATGCGAAATGAGGCGCAAGGAGAATGAAATAAAAAAGGCCGTTCATTTTGTGTGGTTTTGCCGCTGTTTTTCTGCCTGCCCGGGGTGTATGATAAAAGCGCGGTAAGACAAAAATATTTGAAGGAGGAAAAAACATGCAACCGTTCAAACCTACTTTTGAATCGCTGCGGGGATACGAATGTCCTGCTTGGTTCCGCGACGCCAAGTTCGGCATCTGGAGCCACTGGGGGCCGCAAAGCGTCCCTATGTTCGGCGACTGGTACGCCCGCAACATGTACATCCAGGGCAGCCAGCAATACAATTACCACCTGCGCCATTACGGCCATCCTTCCCAATTTGGCTATAAAGACCTTTGCGCCCTTTGGAAGGCGGAAAATTTTGACCCCGAAGGGCTGATGGACCTTTATGTAAAGGCGGGGGCCAAATATTTTGTGGCTCAGGCCATGCATCACGATCATTACTTTAATTACGACTCCAAGCTCAACCGCTTTAACAGCGTTCAGGTCGGGCCGGGCAAGGATATTTGTATGCTGTGGAAGCAGGCGGCCGATAAACGGGGCCTGCCCTTTGGCCTGACCGAGCATTTGGGCGCATCCTTTTCGTGGTGGAAAACCAACAAGGGCTGCGACAGCCACGGCCCCTACAAGGGCGTCCCTTACGACGGCAACGATCCCGCCTACCGTGACTTTTACCACGACAATTACGAGCATGTCACCGGCCAGAACTTAGACACCTTCGATCCATGGTACACATCGAATCCCAAGTTCCGGGACTACTGGCTGAACGTGATGAAGGAACTTATCGAGCGGTTCCATCCGGATCTTCTGTATTCCGACGGCGCCCTTCCCTTTGGCGAAAAGAACCCGAAAAAAGCGTCCGATCCGCGAAGCGCCGACTACCAGAAAGGGCTGGAAGCGGTGGCGGCGCTGTACAACGATTCCATTGCCCGGTACGGAGAAAACCGCGCGATATACAACCAGAAGGACCGCAGGCCGGAAATTTACCGGATTGGCGTGCTGGACATTGAAAAAAGCCAGCTGCCGGATATTCTGCCGTATCCTTGGCAGACCGATACCTGCATTGGCAACTGGTTTTACGACGTCCACCAGGAATACAAGCGCCCGGGGCATATCATTGAAATGCTGGTGGACATCATCTCTAAAAACGGCACCATGCTGCTTAATATCCTGCAGCGGCCGGACGGTTCGCTGGATGACGAGGCGCTGTATATTTTGCAGGAGCTGGCCGCCTGGTTCCCCGTTTGCGGGGAAGCGGTCTATGGCACCCGCCCGTGGCGCGTTTCCAGCGAAGGAGACAGCAAGGTGGTCATTCAGGGCTTTACCGAGGAAGCAGTCAACTGGACCAGTTCGGACTACCGCTTTACCTGCAAGGGCAATACGGTATATGCGTTTATGCTGCACGCGCCCCAGAACCGGGTGGCGGTCGTTAAGAGCTTAAAGCCCGCCGAAAAGGTCCGCACGGTACGGCTGCTGGGTGTTGGGGAGGTTCCTTTCACCCAGTTTAGCGGGGTGCTGACCGTGCGCCTGCCCGAGCGTCTTCCCACTGCTTATACCAACTGTTTGGCCATAGAGCTGGAAGCGTAATCCGTTTCCCAGGCAAAAGGCCGCCGGCAAAGCCGGCGGCCTTTTGCTATTCCTTTTTCCAAATGGATGTTTTCATCCGCCAATAGGACAGGATTCCCATTAGGAATACGGCGATTACCCCGCCGATAATCGACCCTACGCTGATGAGCACCGCCAGCGTTTCGTTCACCGCGCCGCTTTTTGTGGCCAGCAGGATGATGATGGCTACAAAAACCCCAACCGCGGAAAGCTCCGCCAGCAGCCGCGAGAAAATATGCTTGGCCTTCAGGTTTTTTTTACGCGCTTCGCGATAGTTTTTGGGCAGGGGCTTATTGCGCAGCCCATCGTCCGCAATCTTTAAATACGGCAGCAGCCGCTTGGCGGCACGTTCGCCCTCTCCATCGTCTTGGGACAGGTCGTAGGGGTAAGAAAATACGCATTGCCCCATATCCTCGGCGGTAGCAAGTTCCGCAAAGCTGGAAAGGGAGGAGCGGTCGGTGCGGCATTCCGAGGCGGTGGCATCCCGCAAGGGAAGGCGGAAAACGGCCGGGCCGTCCGGCGTATCCAGTACGCTGCACCGCGCCACAGAGATCGAATAAGAAAAGTAGATCCGTCCGTCCGCCTTCGAACAGGGGGAATCGGACAGCACAAAACTGATGAGATCCGCCTTGCGGCGGCGAATGCGCCGGTAATGGGGGAACTGCCCCGTAAAGCCGTATGCGGTCAAGGCGGGTTCCAGCAGGCGGACCATGGTTTCCCGCGCCCGGGCAAGATACGGCAAGAACACGTAAGGATCGGTAAACGCCCCGCAGGCTTTGATAAAGTCCGCCATCAGCGGGCGGGAGACATAACGGATGGAACCGGATTTGACCATCTGCTGAAAAACACCGCAGAATTCGGAAACCCGTGCGCCCGCCTTTTCGGTCAGGCCGTTTTCGTATTCTTCCAACGCGCTGTTAAGAAGCGCGGTCAGTTTGCGGCCCAATTCGCCGCAGCGCTGTTCAAAATAAGCTGCATTGCGCTGGAATGCGTACCGGTTATCCATCAACTCGGTCAATTGCTCCAAGGAACCGGCGGGATGATTGGCGGCTTGCAGCATGCCGGTGACATAAAGCAACTGCGCGACCCCCAACAGCGCGCGCTCCCCTTGGTTCAGGCTGGCAACGCCCAGAATGGAGGATTTGTGCAGCAACTCCCGGCAGCAGGTCTGCACCAGGTCGTAACTTCCTATGCCGCTTTCGAACACCCGGGCTGCGTAATCGCATAAATCCACCTGCAATTTGGCTGCAGGGCACAAGATGGACAGTTCCACCCAGTTTTTATCTTGCAGCAGCCGTTCGATATAAACTGTTTCAGAAAATTCGGTATCAATGGTCAGCTCAAACCGGAGGCCTTCCTCGGCCGCCACCGCGTCCGCCCAAAAGATGTACCCGAACATGGGCAGATAATCCGGCTGGTCGAAAACCGGCTGCTGAAATACCATTTTTGCCTGGCCCCATAACCGGTCGGGCAGGGACAATGTAATGTTATCCTCCCCCTGCAACAAGGTGACCCGCTGGGAGGACAGCATGGAAAAGGACTGCAAAAAATCCACCGCGCCGGAACCGATCTGCGAAGCGGCGCCCTGCAGCTCGTAAAGCCAGTTGACCCGGGCCTGGTGGTTGGAACGGTGAAGTTCGGCGATCCACTGAAAAACGGGCAGCAGCCGGTCAGAAGACGGCGTAAACTGGCTTTCGGCAAAGGTGCGCACCCGGGCGGGCAATAGGGACGCCACCTGGTAGCGGTTGGACAAGAGTGCGCGGATACCGCTTTGGATTTTTCGGCAGAGCTCGTTTTGCGCCGAGCGCGACTGCCCGCTAATGATGTCCACGGTATCCTCTGGGGATTGATCGTTGACCGGCGCGGTATACGGCGAAATTTGAGCCAGAAACAGCTCGATACCGATTTGATGGCGGCGAATGCGGTCCATAGACAATCCCCCCTTTTGTAAGCCGACGAATCCGTGTATGAGTAGTGGTAAAACAAAACCGAAAGATGGTCAGCAATGCAAAGCCGCGGTACGCGCGAAAAGCGGCCGTCATTCTCTCCTGCCTTAAAGCGGATGCTTTAAGGCTATTATAGCATATCAAACAGGCGTTATCAATAAAAGGGATATAATCCAGGTGGTGATTGGCAGGCAAAAAAGTCCACCTGTTTTAAGGTGGACTTTTTTGCCTGATATTTCTATATGACGTACGGCCGGAACGAATCTAGCCCCCAAGAAGACGCCCGATTTGGAATACCAGAAAGGCGGCCGCCCAGGCCACGCCCGTTTGATACAACGATACAAACAACGCGCTTTTGGCGCTGCCCATCTCCCGCTTAACGGCGGCAATGGCCGCCGCGCAGGGGGTGTACAACAGGGTAAACACCAGGAAGGAATACGCGGCCAGGGGCGTAAACATCTGGTTCAGGATGGGGATCAGTTCCGTGCCGGTTGCGCCGGTAAGGACGGCAAAGGTAGATACCACCGCTTCCTTGGCGGAAAAACCGGTGATCAGCGCGCAGACCGCGCGCCAATCGCCAAAACCCAGCGGGGCGAAGACTGGCGCGATCCACCGCGCAATGGCCGCCAGCATGCTGTCGGAGCTATCGGATACCATGTGGAAGGTGAAATCCAAAGTTTGCAGCAGCCAAATGATAATGGTGGCGATAAAGATGACGGTAAACGCCCGCATCAAAAAGTCTTTGGCCTTGTCCCACATATGGAGCAGCACGCTTTTTAAGGAGGGAAACCGGTACGCGGGCAGTTCCATGACAAAGGGGACCGGCTTACCGCGAAACAAGGACTTTTTCATGATCAGACCGGACAAAACCGCCAGCAGCATACCCAGTACGTAAAGAGAAATCATCACCAGCGCCCGGTGGCTCGAGAAAAATGCCATGGTAAAGACCGAGTAGATGGGCAGCTTGGCGCTGCACGACATAAAGGGGGTCAGCAGAATGGTCATTTTGCGGTCCCGCTCGCTCGATAGGGTGCGGGTGGCCATGATGGCGGGCACCGAACAGCCGAATCCGATCAGCATCGGCACAAAGGAACGGCCGGAAAGGCCGATTTTACGCAGCAATTTATCCATGACAAAGGCCACCCGCGCCATGTAGCCGCTGTCCTCTAAAATGGACAGGAAGAAAAACAGGATGACAATGGTGGGCAGGAAAGACAGCACGCTGCCGACGCCGGCGAACACGCCGTCGATAATCAAGGAATGGAGCACATCCGCGATATTCAGGCTGGTTAGCGCCTGATCCGTCCAGCTGGTAGCCGCCTCTACTCCTTGCGCGAGCAGGCCGCTGAGCGTGGAACCCAGCACGCCGAAGGTCAGCCAGAAAACCAGCATCATAATGACCAAAAACAGCGGGATGGCAAAAATCTGATGGGTCAGCAGGCGATCGATTTTCAACGACCGAACCTGCTCTTTGGACTCGCCGTTTTTAACCACCGCCTTGGAACAGACTTCCTCGATAAAATGGTACCGCATATCCGCCAGGGCAGCCTCGCGGTCGGTGCCGAGCACCGATTCCATTTCGTCTACCATGTGGCCGACCACATCGAGTTCGTTTTCCGACAATTTGAGCGACTGAATCATTGGTTGGTCGCCTTCGATTACCTTGGTGGCGGCAAAGCGCAGGGGTACCCCCGCCGCAGCCGCGTGGTCTTCGATCATATGCGCGACAGAATGAATGGCCCGGTGAACGGCGTTTTTGCAAAAATCGTGCCGGGCGGGCAGGACGGATTGTTCCGCCACACGGAGGGCGGTTTCGATCAATTCGTCCACACCCTCGTTTTTGCTGGCCGAAATGGGGACCACAGGGATGCCCAATTCGGTTTTCAGCTTTTCCACATCGATAAAATTTCCGTTGGCCCGAACCTCGTCCATCATGTTCAGCGCCAGCACCATGGGGCGGTTGAGCTCGATCACCTGCATGGTCAGGTATAGGTTGCGCTCGATGTTGGTCGCGTCGACGATGTTGATCACCGCGTCCGGCTTTTCCTGAATTAAAAAGTCCCGGGTGACAACTTCCTCCGCCGTGTAGGGGGAAAGGGAGTATATGCCGGGCAGGTCCACCACGACGGCGTTTTTATGCTTGCGCACCGTACCTTCTTTTTTATCCACCGTGACGCCGGGAAAGTTGCCCACATGCTGGTTGCTGCCGGTCAGCTGGTTGAATAACGTTGTTTTTCCACAATTTTGGTTACCGATCAAGGCAAATACCATTGGCCCAGCCCTCCTCTTTGAACATTACGGCAAAGGCGATATTTCGATATTTTTCGCGTCTTCCTTGCGCAGTGTCAGCTCGTAGCCGCGCAGGTGGATTTCGATAGGATCGCCCATAGGCGCCACTTTACGGATGAATACCACGGTTTTAGGCGTGATGCCCATATCCAAAAAGCGGTGCCGGAGTGCGCCTTGGCCCAGCACGGCGGTTACCAGGGCTTTGGAACCGACTTTCAGTTCGTCTAGCGTCATAAGAATACTCCTTTTGGGGGCAGATGCTCCCCTGAATAAATACCGCGCGGGCGGTGTTAGCTTCGACTAACATGATACGCCGCTTTCGTTCATTTGTCAATCGAAATGTGGGACAATAAAATGCAGAAAACCCAAGAAAATGGAATGCGCACCATTTGATTTTTTTGACTCGGTATGGTATCATAAACAAAGTCCAGGGCATAGACCAATCCATACGGGCGGGTATGGCGGAATTGGCAGACGCGCAAGATTTAGGATCTTGTGCCGCAAGGCGTGCAGGTTCGACCCCTGTTACCCGCACCAAACACACATAATCCGAGCCTATTTCCATTCGGTGATGGGTTCGGATTTAGTGTTTTCTTTGACCATTGCGAAAGCACCTAGTTCAGCAAGGGCGTGAAGCGCTAGCTCGCCTCCAGACCGAGAAGGCTGCGCATGAAGAATGGGAGCTATTATCAAGCACATGACGGCAAACTGTATCAACAATACGCTGTCTAGAGCTTGATACAGTTGAAACCAGATTGATTGAATGGTAAGATTATGCTTATCCCTTTAATCCCCCCATCTTTTTCTGAAAATTAAGATTGAGGTGAAGTTATCAATGGAAGACTTGAATAAGCCCGTCAAACAAGTGGGCGAATTTGCCGGCAAAGATGTGAGAATCGAATCTCTCCCGCCTGCGACGGTTGCGTGCGCGTATGATCCGGACGATAACCCGGATCTTCGGCCAGAGGGAACAAATGAGTATGAAGGAAGGGCTACGTTATCCATAATAAAAAAATTTATCGATGATGTTGATTTGTTTGCAATTAAGCCGGACGCGAGATTTTATGGCTGGGGAGATACCATCAATGGCAAAAGGGTTTATATGATGTGGGTAACCATACCGGATGATCTCGAAGTCCCCGCTCCGTTGTGGAAGGATAAGTTTAACGGTGGATTGTATTTAAGAACACCCTACGGTTTTAATCACGGCGAATGGATGGAAAAAAACGATTATGAATGGGACCGTACCAGAAAACACAACCAATTTATGTATGAATTAAAAAATCCTTTCAGTTCATTCGATCATAAAACGCGGACTCAGGAAAAGAACAGATTTTTTTGTGCCAATGGTTTGATGCCAATTCGGAAAATAAAAAAATGGTCAGATGATTCGATCAAAACGGCATTGGCTGATTTGGATGAATTATTCTCGCATGGTAAAACTTTTGAAATTGATTTAGCGGAGATGACAAAACGCGGCGACTTAGAATTGAAATATGAAAATGGGACAATGGTCATGAGAAAGGCGGGTTTTGACGGCTTCGTATCCGGCATGGAAACGCCGCGGCAATTCAGTGTCCCCTTAAAAATCGAACTGCGCGCCAAAACGGACAGTACGGACATAGTTTTGAGATACGCGAAAGGTGGCATAACATTTCAGGATCTTTATCTTGGCGATACACTGTGCTTGACAGATATTGCGGAGGGAAATGACTACTTCCACAATAAATGCGGGGGAACGCCAATTAACGAATCCATCGACATCGAATGGATAATCAGCAATGATATTATGGTTATCAAAGTAAACGGTGAATTGCGGCGTATCGGCGATGATTACCGCTATATAGAAAAGTTCAAAGAAATCCCCGGTTTCAATATATCTTCGGCTATTACCGTCACTACAATACTTGGCGCGATGGTAACGGTGGAAAAGTTGCGGGTTACGGAAATATAATTTTGAAAACACCACCGAGAGCTGAACCTTTTCGGTATAAATGGAAATCACCCGTTCCAGAATAATGGACAGGCATTCTTCTATGTTCTTTTTATTCATTTTTGCAATATCTTCGTATATGACGGATAATTCATCGCTTAATTCAATCATGTATTTTTTCATTTTTATGCCCCTATATGAACACTATCGCCTGCTTATATATGAACATTATATAGTTCATAATGGTAAATGTCAAGAGGTGAAGATATGATCATTTACAATAAGCTTTGGGATACGATGAAAAAGAAAGGGATATCGACGTACAGGCTGCGTGAATCACATGGATTTAATACAAAAACAATAGCAAAGCTGCGGCAAAACGGTACTATTACTACGCAAACATTAAACAAACTCTGTACGATATTGGATTGTAACCTTTCAGATATTGCTGAGTATAAAAAGGATTAAAGTCGCCTAACGGTATGATGTTTATTCGGTTGAAAAATGACGCACGAGTTTCTCTGTAAGCTTTGTTGCGCATAGAAACGGAGATTACCTGATACTTTGACAGACTGTATCGTGTTCGGATATAGATGCGGGTCGTGTACCACCTCGGAACGGGTTAGCTCGTTCCGATTTTTTTATGAAACCATTCAATTGCCGAAAAGAGCTGTCCGCTGTCAAGCGGTTGGCTCTTTTTTGGTTTTCTAGTAATGGTAATAGAATTGTCCTGCGTTCTTCGTTTATCATTTTACCTGCGGGGAAGGAGATAGAACCGCATAAAACCAAGGACATTGACAAATACTGAATACAAAGAAAGGGAGGTTTTATTCTATGTTTAAACACGAAAAAATGCTGTTTCATCCCGTTGGCGTCGATAAGCCAAATCCGCAATACGCCGCGCTTCTTCAAGAACAACTTGGCGGAGCGAATGGTGAGTTAAAAGCCGCGATGCAATATATGTCGCAGAGTTTTAGAATCAAGGATGCGGAGATTAAGGATCTGTTTTTAGATATTGCGGCGGAAGAATTAGGCCATATGGAGATGGTGGCGCAGACGATCAATCTGCTTAACGGGCACGATGTTGACGCGCAGGCCGTACCGGCGGGGGAAATTCAATCGCATGTGCTGCTTGGCCTTAATCCGGGGCTGATAAACGCTTCCGGTTATTCGTGGACAGGTGACTATGTAACGGTAACCGGTGACCTTTGCGCGGATCTTTTATCCAATATCGCGTCAGAGCAAAGGGCCAAGGTCGTTTATGAGTATCTTTACAGGCAGATTGACGATAAAAAGGTGAAGGAAACCATTGACTTTCTCCTGAATCGGGAAGAAGCGCACAACGCCATGTTCAGGGAAGCCTTTAATAAAGTACAGAATACCGGCTCAAACCGTGATTTTGGGACAACGAAAGCGGCAAAAATGTACTTTAGCATGTCCGAGCCGTCTCCCTCAGATAATCCGTTTGCGAAAACCGAAGTCACCCCTCCGTCGTTTCAGTGATCAGGCAACCGGATTCTGATAGCAATTCTTTGCGTAAAATTCAGCTGGTAACGGCTGCGTAATGAAGAATAGAATCCACCGCAAATGATTTTTGCTTTTCCTTGATCCAAGAATCTGAAAAGAGCGTTTTGTGTCATCATAAACGTGTTGGTATTGAGAAGAGCTCATTATCATTTTAACACTGAAAGTCAAAAGAAGCCGGCTGCTTAATAGCAGCCGGCTTCTTTTGTTTGACGCAATAGGGCCATGACACAGATTCTTTGGTTAGGAGCCTGTGCCGCCTTTCTTTCAAGCGATCATTGACAAAAAAACATATCATAATCCGGGACCAGGGATTGAAATGGTTAGGAATACCAAGGAAAGTACAGGATGATTTTACAACATTCTCACGTTGCATATTGCAGAATCATTTGATACTATTTTGATATGAATGATAAACATTAGAAAATTACGAGGAAATGGAGGAGCCTACCATGAGAATTTTTTCCAAAAAAATTATTTTTCTCTTTGTTAGCGTGCTGCTGGTTTCGACCATTTTGGCAGGAACAAGCCGGTTTGGCAACGGTCTTACGGCGCCAATGGGATCATCTGGCTCCCCACAGAGCAATGGGTCCAGCGCCTTCAGCCGGCCATCCGGCAGCGAAAGTCCGGATAGTTCGGATTTTCCATTGGCATCTACAGTTGATGGAACCTCCTCGCGGGAGGAAGTTGGCGGACCGGAAGACAGTTCCGCTTTACATAATGGTTCGTCCGACCGCCCATCCGGGGGGCCGTCGTCCAGCGTGGGGAGCGGTATTGGGACCAGTTCCCGGCCTAGCGCGGAATCCGGTTCGAATTCGAAGCCAAGCAACGGTTCCAGCTCCGGCGCTGGTTCCAGTTCGGTATCCAAGCCCGGTACAAGCGGCGGAACCGCTCCTATTATTCCTACAGGAAAATATATGGTGGGCTATTATCCCTCGTGGGCGAGCGGCAGCGGTCTGCCGCCGCAAAATGTGGATGCCTCGTTGCTTACGCATATCCATTACGCGTTTGCCAATGTAAATGCCAATGGGTCGCTGATCCTGCCCCATGGCGCCATTGACCGGAACAACCTGCAGGGGCTGGTGGCGCTGCGCGGTAAAAATCCGCAGCTGAAGGTCCTGCTGTCCGTGGGCGGGTGGGATTATTCGTACCATTTTTCGTCTGTGGCGGCAAATGCCGCTACCCGTACTACCTTTGCCAAAAGCGCCGCGGATATGGTCAAACAGTATAATCTGGATGGTATCGATATCGATTGGGAATTCCCAAAGCAACAGGATAAACGAAACTTTACCCTGCTGCTTCAGGCGGTGCGGGCCGAGTTGGACGATTTGTCTCGCACCACTGGACGAACCTACTTGTTGAGTATCGCGGCAGGCACTGGTCTTACGAATATGGAAGTCTCCGCCGTGGCCTCGGTTCTGGATTACATTTTCCTGATGGGATACGACATGCACGGCCCCTGGGACTCGTACGCGGACTTAAACGCGCCGCTTTACCCCGCGGGCGATGTTTCGCCCCAATATTCCATCAGTGTGAGCGGCACCGTGGCCAGCTACCGCAGCGCGGGGGTTCCTGCAAAAAAAATTGTGCTGGGGATGCCTTTTTATGGTTACCGTTATACGACGGACGGCAGCCGCAATGACGGGCTTTACGCCCCTTTTTCGGCGGGCAAATCTATCAGCTATAAGCAGCTGGCGGCCAGCTACCTCAGCAATCCCAGCTTTAAACGTTTTTTGCATCCCAGGGCCCGTGTTCCATATCTTTTCGACGGCACGACCTTTATCACCTACGAAGACGCCGCCTCTATCGCGGAAAAAGTCACCTATGCGCGCGCCCAGGGCCTGGGCGGCGTGGGGGCCTGGGAGCTTTCGCAAGACTTGAACTTTACCCTTCTGCGGAGCGCTCATCGAGCGCTCCATTCCTAATCCTTTGCGCGGCCCTTAATGCAAATTAGCGTTTCTGTGCAAAACCGGCTGCCATAAAAATAAGGAATACGGTCAAGAACCCGGCTGCGTTATCGCGGCCGGGTTTATCATGCGTGTGTTCTCAAAAGAATGAACGCGCGTGTGCAAACGGGATAAAAGCGCGGAATAGAGATGAAAGGGGTAATTCCTACATACATTTGGGAACGAGTGGGGGGACTCTGTCTTGCCATGATACGGCATGATAAAAGAATTGATATCTGCGCCATTGTTCTGTTCGCCATTACCGCCCCTTGGCTCTTGACAAAACTGGCGCCCATATAACCAGCCGGTTCTCGCACACGGAATTATGATAAGAACAAGATTCCATTGACTTTAGCGGCTGCTCATAGTAAAATACTTCTAAAGCATTATGCGGGGCAAAGTTACGGTGCCACGGAATTTTTCGGGAAATGACATTGGCGAATTAAAAATTCGGAGAGGCGGGGCACAATGCGATTTAGCGATATCAATATCCGAGATCCCTTTATCCTGCTGGAAAACGGCGTTTATTACCTGTATGGTTCCCGGGGCCACGAATTGTGGGGGCTGTGCACGGGCGTGGACGGTTACCGCAGTACCGATTGCGTGGAATGGGAGGGACCGTTCGAGGTGTTCCACCGGCCGGATGACTTTTGGTCCGACCGCAATTTTTGGGCGCCGGAGGTACACAAATACCAGGACCGGTTTTATATGTTCATGAGCTTTAAAAGCGCCGGCCGTTGTAGGGCTACTCAAATTTTAACCGCAGATACGCCGCTGGGGCCGTTCCGGGTATATTCTGAACCCATTACGCCAGCCGATTGGGAGTGCTTGGACGGGACTTTTTTTGTGGAAGAAGACGGTACGCCATACATGGTGTTTTGCCATGAGTGGGTACAGGCCGGCGATGGACAAATGTGTGCGGTGGAACTGAGCCGGGATCTGACCCATGCGGTTGGGGAGCCTATGGTGCTGTTTTGCGCCTCCGAGCCAGAATGGGCTTACAGCCCGGATTGGGTGCCCGAGGAACGCGGGCACGGAAACGTTTACGTTACCGACGGCCCCTTTTTGTACCGTACGGCGGGCGGCAGGCTTTTGATGCTTTGGTCCAGCTTTACCAAGGATGGTTATTGCGAGGCCGTCAGCTATTCCGAAAGCGGAAAGATAACAGGCCCGTGGCGCCACGAAAAGGAGCTTTTATTTTCCAAGGACGGGGGGCATGGTATGTTGTACCGCAACAAGGAAAACGAGCTGTATTTTATTTGCCATTCGCCCAACGAAAAGCGGAAGGAGCATCCGGTGATTTATAGCGTGGCGGAACAGGACGGCCGGCTGGCGGTAAAATAATTTCTGAATAAAAAAGGAAGCGCCCCATCTTCAGCGGGGGCGCTTCCTTTTTTATTCGTTGTATTCCATCACTTGGACTTTCAGATGGTCGCGCGCGGCGAGCCTTTTTGCAATGGCAACCGCGTCTTCCCTCCGTTTTGTCCGGGCGGAGGCCCTTGCGGCATTAAACCGCCGGACCTGCCATCCCCCCTTAGGGTGCTTCATCACAAGGATGGGTTTCATTGGGGTCCTCCTTTCCTGCAAATGGAATGATATGGTCCATAGCAGGGAGGGCGGTTGACTTTAAGCCGGATCTTCGGGTATAATAATACCGGGTAAATGTGGCTGAAAGGCCGCGCTCCCAGGGGTTTCGCTGCTGCAACAGCGAAGCCCCGTCTTTGCTATTGACTCTTTTTTTGGGGAGCGCGTTTGCGCAGCAGCTGCTGGTATTCCCTAAGCAGTTCTTCTTCCGACAGGGTAGACCTGCCGCTTGTGAATTGCCTGGTAGCCAAGACCAGCTTTTGCATTTCTAGCGTTTGGATCAATTCATGGGCCAGTTTAATCGACTGCTCCAGCTCTGGAATGGTTAATTGCTGCGATTGCCGCTGAAGTTGGCTGAAGAAGTCGCTCATATTCGCCATGGCGTGGGATTGCGCCGTTTCTTTATTTTCAGGAGATGGAACGGCCTCTGCCGGCTGCGGGGGCTGTCGGTCTGTTTCCTGCACAATTTCCGATGCGGGAACGTCCAACAGTTTGGACAAGACGGCCAGCCGTTCCGCGCTGATGTTGATAACGCCCTGCTCCCATTGGGAAACAAGCCCGCGGCTGACGCCAAGTTTTTTTGCCAGCCCGCTTTGGGACAAACCCGCTTCTTCCCGGTATTTTTTTAAACAACAGACTTTCATGAATATTGCCCCCTATCTTAACCGATAAGTATAATGGGAGATAGATATGTCGCCGCTTTTGGTTAGATTGTGTTACCATTTTACTATCGGATAACAGGAAAGTCAATAGTACAGTGGCGAAAAATCACAAATTATAGGGTTTATACCTTTTTTGACCGAAAGGCGGATGGTGAAACATATGGAAAATGCGGTATTTGAGGTTATTATGGCGCGCAGAAGCATACGAAGCTACCAGGAAAAGCCGGTGGAGCGGGAAACGCTTGTGCGGCTGCTGGAGGCGGGTATGGCGGCGCCGTCCGCCTGTAACCTGCAACCCTGGGAATTCATCGTGGTGACCGAGAAGGAGCGGATGGACGCGCTTCGCCGCTTGTGCCATCAGGGCGATTACAACGCGCCTGCCGCAGTGGTGTTTTGCGGCAGCCCTTCCCATATTCCTTGGGAGGGGGACGGATGGATGATCGACTGCAGCATGGCGGCGGAAAATATGCTGCTGGCAGCCCAGGCCATGGGGCTTGGTTCTGTCTGCATTGGCGGCTTTGATGGGACCGGACTGCGGGAATTGCTGCGGATACCTTCAAAGGTTATTCCAATGATGGTCGTTTACTTTGGCTATCCGGCGGAGGAAAAGCTGCCCCGTACCTATTATGACGAAATGGCCGTTTACTGGGAAAGCTACGATCCAGAACGCCGGCGCAGTATGCGGACCCTTGACATGCTGTACGATAATCTGCCGTAGGGGGGCGTGTATATGGAAGACCAAACGTTTGACCAGCGGGTCTACCAATTGGTCGGTAGAATTCCGGCAGGCAAAGTGTCGACCTATGGCCAGATTGCCCTGCTGCTGGGCAATCCCGGGTGGGCGCGGCGGGTCGGAAAGGCTCTTTCCCGCTGCCCGGCGGACTGTCGGGTACCCTGCCACCGGGTGGTCAACTGCCAGGGAAGGCCTGCTCCCGGCTGGGCGGAACAGCGTGAATTACTACGCCGGGAGGGTGTTTGGCGCGACGGCAGGGAAACGGTAGATCTAAAACGGTTTTTATGGCGGCCGCTGCAGCGTCACGATTAAGGTCCGCGCAGTTGTAGGCCTATGGTATAATAAATGCTGTTTTCTGCGCAATAGAATGCCGGCAAGAAGGCCGCCCATTCCGCGTTCCATAGGTTATGCGGGAGGAATACGGCGGGATTAAAATTTGACGCGAGCGAAAGGATGATGAAACAATGCTGCATATTGGCTGCCATTTGTCTGCCGCCAAAGGTTTTTTAGCAATGGGAAAAGACGCGCTTCGTATTGGCGCGGATACGTTTCAGTTTTTCACCCGAAATCCGCGGGGCAGCAAAGCAAAAGAAATTGACGCGCAGGATGCGCAAGCGCTGCGGGCGCTGATGAAAGAACACCGGTTTGCCCCGGTTCTGGCCCATGCGCCCTATACGCTGAACGCCTGTTCGGCCGACTCCAGGACCCGGACGTTTGCCTGGGAAACCATGGCGGACGATTTAAAGCGGATGGAATACCTGCCGGGGAATCTTTATAATTTTCACCCCGGCAGCCATGTGGGGCAGGGAGAGGCGGAAGGTATCCGGCAGATTACCGCGATGCTCAACCATATTTTACAGCCCGGCCAGTCTACGATCGTATTGCTGGAGACTATGGCGGGCAAGGGGAGCGAGGTAGGGAGGCGTTTTGAGGAGCTGCGCCAAATTCTAGATGGGGTGGAGCTGCAGGAGAAGATGGGCGTGTGCCTGGATACTTGCCATATCAGTGACGCGGGCTACGATGTGGCGGGTGATTTAGACGGCGTTCTGGAAGAATTTGACCGGATCATCGGCCTTTCGCGTCTGAAAGCAATACACCTAAACGACAGCATGAACCCCCAAGGCAGCCATAAGGACCGCCATCAAAAGATTGGGCAGGGCGCCTTGGGTCTGGAAACGATGGAAAAGGTAATTAATCACCCGGCTTTGCGCGCCCTGCCCTTTTATTTGGAAACGCCCAACGAACTGGATGGGTACGCGGCGGAAATCAGCTTGCTGCGGGGGCTGTATCACGATTAAAGTCCGATAAATAGTACTGAACTATAGGTGCGGCAGCCCAATTTAGAGAAGGGAGCGGGGCCCGTATGGAGGAAATCCGAAGGCAGCTGGAACAAATGGCGGAGCCGGATTATCAGCGTTTTACCGCCTCTCTTTTGCCGGGGACCGGCCGGATTATGGGCGTGCGTCTGCCCAAGCTGCGCAGGCTGGCCGCCCATCTGGCAAAAAACGGGTGGCGGGAATACCTTTGCTGGGCCGAAGCGTGTTCCCTGCGGGACATGGCTTTTGAAGAAATTATGCTGCAAGGCATGGTGATTGGCGCCGCGCCCCTTACGTTGGAGGATACGCTGCTGCACGCGGCGCGGATGGTCCGCCATATCGATAATTGGTCGGTATGCGACAGCTTTTGCGCCGGACTTCATATTGTTCGGCGCAATTTGGACGTTGTTTGGCCTTTTTTACAGCAATATTGGTGTTCGTCAAATGAATTTGAAGCGCGGTTTGGCCTGGTGATGCTGCTTGATTATTATGTGCGGGAACCGTATTTTTCGCAGGTGCTTCAAGCCGTTTCTCAGCTTTGCAGCGATGGATATTACGCAAAAATGGCGGCGGCGTGGTTGCTGTCCGAATGCTATGTCCGATATCCTGGACAGACTTCGCGGTTCTTACAGCGGGAACGGCTTGATCCATGGATGCTGCAAAAAACGCTGCAGAAGATCGTGGAATCCCGCCGTATTTCCCCGGAAATGCGGGAACAAATCAGGCTGTGGCGGCGGGAGGCGGCAACATGATCATCAGCGCCAGCAGACGAACAGACATACCGGCATGGCACGCGGAATGGCTGCTCAACCGGCTGCGCGCCGGGGAGGTGCTGGTCCGCAACCCGTTCCGTCCCACTCGAATCAGCCGGGTCGCGCTCTCCCCCAAAAACGTGGATTGCCTGGTATTTTGGACTAAAAATCCCGGCCCGATGCTGCCCTTGCTGGAGGAAATCGACGCAATGGGATATCCTTATTACTTCCAATTTACCCTGACGCCCTATGGCACGGATTTGGAGACGGGCCTGCCGCCCAAAGAGGAACTGGTGCGGATGTTCCGGCGTTTGAGCAAGCGGCTGGGGTCCAAGCGGGTGATCTGGCGGTACGATCCAGTGGTGGTGTGCGAAGCGTATCCGCTGTCGTATCATATCGAATCCTTCGGCAGGCTGGCCCGGGCGCTGGAAGGCGCGGCCCAGCGCTGTGTGTTCAGCTTTTTTGACGCTTATCCCGGGCTTGGAAAGCTGGGACGAACGTGGGAAAGGGGGCTAACGCCGGATGGAATGGACCGGCTGGCAGCGGCGTTTGCCGCCGCTGCGCAGGAACGGGGGATGGAACTAGTCACCTGTGCCGAACAGGGGGATTATTCGCGGTATGGCGTGCGCCATGGGGCTTGCATAGACCGGGAATGGATTGAGGGGATACTAGGCGTGCCGCTGGAATACGAAAAAGGGAAGAATACGGGCCAGCGTTCCTGCTGCGGCTGCATGGAAAGCGTGGATATCGGCGTTTACGGGACCTGCCGCAACGGCTGCCGCTATTGTTACGCGGGCGGCGGGAAGCATTTTGGCGTATTTGACACCGGCGCGCCGCTGCTGGATGGGTGGCCGGGCATGGGGGATACGGTTTATGACCGGCCGGTGCGCTCCCTGCGCAAGGAGGAAATGCAGCAGTTGCTGTTTGACTAAAACCGGATGACGCCGGGTATAAAAGGAGGATGGGCCGCGCTCTATTGCGCGGCCCATCCTCCTTGTTTTCCTGCGGTGCGGCGCTGCCGGTTGGTCAGGCGAAAACAGGCGGGTCGTCTGCCGACAGGTAGGGCAAAAAGCGCCGCAGAATTTCCCGGTCCGCCGCAGTAGGGGAAAAACCGCCTTTGCGCCGCAAGGTCTGCAGCCGTTTTTGGGCTGCGGTCAGGGTGACATAAAACCATTCGTGCAAGTCCTCTGCCCTTGCGCCATGGTTGCGCCGGATCATATACCGGACCACCGATTCCGGCATCAGCAGCTCCGCCGCAAAAAAATTGGCTTCCACCTCTTGTATATCGCCGTCTGTCCGATGACCCAGATAAATGTGACCGACTTCGTGCGCGAGGGTAAAGTTCAAACGGTCCCGCTTCCGCTCCCCGTCGTGGTACAGCACCAGGTGGGTGGTGCCGCGAATGAGGGTGCACCCATCCCGCAGAGACGCGGGACCCGTGCCGGGAGACATACCGGTAAGTTCGCAATAGTGCTGAAACGAATCGAATAAAACGGTTTTGTCGAATTGGAGCGCGCGCACATCGATCCACGCTGACGTCAGCGTCTGCTGTAATAACAATTGCTTTGCGGCCGCTTCGCAGCGGCGGAAATCAGGCCGCAAAAGTCAGTCCTCCTTTGGGACGTCCCTGGCGTTAAGATAGATATCAATGGTATCTTCAAAATGGCGGATCAGCTGTTCGCGCTGGCTGGCGGGTATTTCCGCAGCCTTGCGGGCCAGCAGCAGGATTTTTCTTTCCTCCTGGGTTTGGGCCTGCAAGGATTCTTCCTCTCCGTCCGCCAAATAGGCGGGCGAGACTCCCAATGCTTTGGCAATGGCGGAAAGCCGTTCAAAGGGGATCTTATCTGTCGTGCCGGTTGCATACCGCTGCAATGTAGATCTGGAGATTCCGGTTGCGGCGGCCAGCGCGCTGTAGGACATATTCCTTGCGCTCAACAGAGAAAGCATGCGTTCACAGATTTCGTTCATTGGTCTCACCTCTTCATCCATATCATACCGCAATCATCCCAAAAATGCAATGTGTTTTAAAAAAATCTGAAAAATTTGTCCTGGAATTGGGTTGACAAATTGGGGAAATGAAGGTATAATAGGATCATCCCAAAAACGAGACGGAGGATGAATAAAATGAACAAATGGAAATTTACAGAACACATGCATGAGGCCGGTTTTTCTCAGCTTTCTTTTGCAAGGGAAATAGGAATGTCCAAAAACACCCTGAACAATAAGCTGAACGGCCGGGGCTGTTTTACGACACGAGAGATTTTGGAGATTTGCGACCGGCTGGGGATTGAGGACGATAAGACGAAAGTTGATATTTTTTTGTCTTGATCGTCCTGAAAATGGGATTGGCTGATGCTAGGATACCATTGTTGCTGTGGGACGGTAATGCAGGAAATAAATTCCTGATAGCATCAGTATAGCAAGGCGTCTGTCCGATAAACAGGGCGGGAGGGAAAAATGGACGAATATGGATACGAAACCGCTCAATGGTATTACGATATGATGGAACCGATGGGCGGCTTTTATGGGGAGGAACCGAATGGAGGAAAATTATTTGTGGACACTGTTGGATCTGCAGTCAAAGCTGATTGGCGAGCTGCGCGCTGAAGCCTGCCGGACAAGGGCGGCTTTGGAAACGATGACACAAAAGTGCGTGGAATTGGAAAAAGAACTGCGGGCCTGTCATTGACAGGAATATTTGCCAAGCCGGGGGCGGTGGGAGCCGCATTGGCAACATCTTAGCAATGGATCCATTTGAGAAAGATTTGGGAGGAGCGGAAATGGTAAGAAAAATCAGCTGTAAAAATTGCGGGAAAGTATTGCTGGAAGCTGACATCCGCATTGGTATTATCATTAAGGACTGTCCCAAATGCGGAAAAAAGAATGTGTACGAATTTTCCGCTAAGCCGCGCTGGGACCAGGCGGATCGTTTTGCCGCGCCGTTTCAGACGCAACCGGAACCCTCTTCATGCCCAGAACAATAGTGTCACATTAGCGCGTCTCGCACGCCGGCAGAAAAAAACTGCCGGCGTGTTTTTTTATGAGGCAAAGGCGAAAAGGAGGAATAGAAAATGGCGTGGTTGGAGGTCGATTCGCTTCCGGTCCCGCTTCCCTATAGCGTTACGATTCGGCGGCCGGAAAACAGCCTAACGTCGATATGCTGCAAATGGCCCCCCATGCCGGAAGAAGAAGGGGATTTTCTGTACCGGGCGGCGGGAACAGGGCGCGTTTATCTTGCTTATTGCGGCGATAACGGCACGACTTTCTCCGGTTGGGTCCGCGCCGTTGAGTACCAGGAACCGTACCTGTTTCATCATATGAACCGAAGATGGATGGGAAGCGTGTCCATGGTGTTTCTAGAAATTCGTCGTACCGAATAAATTGGAGAAACGGCGCTGAGAAAGCAGAGAAGGAAGGAAAGTAACATGCAGATAACCAAGAAGATCGTTATGGAAGTATGGGAACAGAACAACATTACCGTTCATGCAGTCCAAGGGGAGGCGAATGCCCGGTTTTTGGAGATTCATTTGCGCCAGGATAACGAACCGCTGGATCTGACGGGGAAAACCGCTGCGATTTACTACCAAAAGCCGGACGGGAAGCAAATATTCAACGCCTGCGCCATCCCGGACCCCAAAACCGGTGTGGTGATAGCGGAACTGACGCCGCAGATGTCGGCTGCCGCGGGGCGTGTGGATCAAGCGGAAATTTGGGTTTTTGGAACGGATGACGCGCTGCTCAAGGTGCGGGCGATTCAAATCGATTTTTATCCCAGCGATTATTCTGGCGCCATCGAAAGCACCGACGAACTGACGGCCTTGCAGCAAGCGTTGCAGAACGCAGGCGACCTTCATCTAATCCGCAGTCTGGCCGAAGCGGCCATTTCGTCGGAGGAAAAGGGCGCATCATCGGGCGTGGCGACCCTGGACGCGTCCGGCAAGCTGGAGCAAATGCCGACGGCGGCGGATGTTGGCGCGATTCCAACTTCTCAAAAGGGCGCATCGTCCGGCGTGGCAACATTAAACGCGGAGGGCCAGGTGGTACAGCCGCCCGCCGCGCTGCCCGGGCCGAACCTGCTGATTAACAGCGACTTTGCCATTAACCAGCGCGGGCAAGAAACATATACCCGGACAACTCAAAAACTATATACCTTTGACAGGTGGCTGCTGCTTGACGCAATAAGCGTCACACGGCAGACCAACACCAGCCCCGCGAATACGCCGTATGAATTCAAGGTCACCATAAACCCGGCTACCTGGAATACCGTAACGCAGCCGATGGAAAATTTTCAGCAGAGATTGCTGGGGAAAACGGTAACGGTATCTTTTTGGGCAAAAGCGTCCGCGGCTGGTAAAATCCGGTTTCGGGTCGGCGGAACGAACACGATGACAACGATAGATGTCAATACATCCTGGAAAAAATTCACCTATACTTTATCCGACATCACATATGCCGATTTGAATACGTCGGGCCTGTGCTTCCACACCAACAGCGCGAGCGAAACGGTCCTAACCGATTATACCATCGCGGCCCCGCAGCTGGTATTGGGAACATCCGTAGGCGAGTATGTGCAGCCCGATCCAGTGGCTGAACTTCAAAAATGCCATCGGTTTTATTACCAGAGCCAGGGTAATCGAATTTACGGTTATACGCAGGCCGACAATATGACGACAAAACAGATTTTTCCGTCGTTTGCCTTCCAAGGAGGCTTTCGAACGACGCCGCAGGTCACTATGCCGGAAAACGGGATTATCATCCGGGGAAATAATGTCGATACCAATATCCAGCAAATCAACGCAGTTTACAGCAATGATTCGGCAGTCGATTTAGAGGCGGTCGCTATTTCGTCTGTTGGAAACCGCGAAGCAATTTCCGGATGGTTTGATACGAACAATCCCACTATTTTTGACGCGGAAATATATGAATAAGGCCATTGCTCTTTCATACTGTCGGCTTTGGCAACAAGACGATAAAAAATGCGGCTGGCTGTCGTATTATCGACCGTAATTATATTGCAACAGGAGGAGCAAAAGCAATGGCTTACAAAGAGACGATTCCCCATTACCCGCCCTATGCGGCCGCAAGCGACAACAGGGGGTTTATCAGCCAGTATTTCGGCGCGGGCCATTCCGGGCTGGACAGCGTGGGAAACCTGTTCGACATGCCGGTGTGCGCCATATTCGACGGCACGGTGACAAATACCGCCGTTACCACAACCACGGGCAACAGCGTGACATACCTGTCGGATAACGGGCGGGTCAAGGTCCAATACCTCCACCTGCGGGAGAAGGCCGCCCTCGCGGAAGGCGCCAAGGTCAGCAAAAACCAGCAGCTGGGGCGCGAATGGTCTTCCGGTTCCCTGGCGACGGGCAAACATTTGCACGTCAGCCTGTGGATCGACGGCGTTTTAGTGGATCCCCTTCCCTACATGAAAGGCCAAAAATCTTTCCCGCTGGACGGCGGCAACAACAAGGAGGAACAGACCATGGTCCGAAAAGTAATTCGCAGCGATTTAAATCTCCGCACTGGTGCGGGAACCGGAAACAAAAGTTATGGGTTTATCCCGGCGGGGACTCTGCTCAATATTGTAGAAACGGCAAAGGCCGGCGACGGAAGCACCTGGGGCAAACATACCTGTGTCATGGCGGACGGAAAGACTTACACCGGATGGAGCAATATCGGCGACACGTGGAGTACGGTCTATACCGCGGCCCTTGCCGGAGACGGCATGGCGGCTGAAAACAAGACCCTGAAG
>CABQAC010000004.1 GCA_902462035.1 uncultured Eubacteriales bacterium | reverse complement strand
CAAATGCTGAAAAAACGCAGCGCTTACGGCAAACGGTTCTCCATCATCGCGGTGGCGGAAGGCGCTATTTCGGTTGAGGACGCCGCTTTAAGCAAAAAGGAACTGAAACAAAAAAAAGCCGTTCAGTCGTTTCCGTCCATTTCGTATCAATTGGCCCAGGATATCGGCAAAATTACCGGCCAGGAAATCCGCGTGACGGTGCCGGGCCATTTTCAACGCGGCGGCAGCCCCTGCCCCTTCGACCGTGTCCTTGCGACTCGGTTCGGCGCGGCCGCGGCCGCATTGATTCGTGACGAAAACTACGGCAACATGGTGGCCCTGCGCGGCGAATCGATCGTTCCCGTCCCGCTGGAGGAAGTTGCGGGAAAATTAAAGCTGGTTCCCAAGGATTGTGAGGTCATCGCGGCCGCACGCAGTATCGGCGTCTCGTTTGGCGATTAATCCTTGCTGTTTTGGGTTGATTTCCACCTTTTTCTTGACGAATCCACCATGTCCTGCTATAATTAGCTAGTTACTGCAGCGCTAAGCATAGGAACAACCAATCCTTGCTCCATCTTAAACAAATGGGGCCTTATGTCCAAAAGGAGGTGCAACCACATGTCAACCATTCAGAATGCTTACGAAAGCGTGTTGGTCCTTTCGGTCAAGCTGAGCGACGAGGAAATCGAAGCTACCGTGACCAAATTCAAGGATCTGATCGAAAAAAATGCGACGCTTGACGGAGTCGACGTTTGGGGAAAGCGCAAGCTGGCCTATCTGATCAATAAGGAATCCGAAGGCTATTACGTCCTTTTCAATTTTACGAGCGACGCGGAATTCCCGGCGGAATTGGATCGAATTTACAACATCACCGATGGCGTGATTCGTTCCCTCGTTGTGAAAAAAGAAGCCTAAAGGAGGATTCGTCCGATGCTGAATTCAGTCGTGTTTATGGGCAGGTTGACCGCGGATCCCGAATTGCGTACTACGCCCAACGGTGTGTCGGTCACCACCTTTTCGATTGCTGTTGACCGTCCGTTTCAGCGGTCCGGCGCCGAGCGGCAAACCGATTTTTTTGACATTGTCGCCTGGCGCAACACTGCGGAGTTTATTACCCGGTTCTTTCATAAAGGGAACCTGATCTGCGTGCAGGGGTATTTAACCACCCGCAGCTACACCGATAAAAACGGCGTCAACCGCAGAGCGTTTGAAGTTGTGGCCGAAAACGCCCACTTCTGCGAATCCAAGCGCGATGCAGCCGCTTCTTCTCAGGCTCCCCAACCGGCCGGCAGTAACCAAACCACATCCTATGCAAGCGGGGATACCGGAGATTTTGTAGAAATTTCGGACGACGACGATCTGCCGTTCTAAACGTTTTGCTGCTCATTTATAGAAAAGGAGGTTTGTGTCATGGCTGAAAGACCGGAAAGAGACAATCGCCGCGGTGGCCGCAAGGGCCGCAAAAAGGTTTGCAGCTTTTGCGTAGACAAGGTTCAGACCATCGATTATAAAGAATACCCGAAGCTGCGGAGATTCATCTCCGAGCGGGCGAAAATTCTTCCCCGCCGTGTGACCGGCACCTGCGCGCGTCATCAGCGTGAGCTGACCATCGCCATCAAGCGCGCCCGTCATCTTGCTTTGCTGCCCTTTAGCAGCGATTGATTCATCCTGCATTCAAAACCCCCGCGGCTTTGCCGCGGGGGTTTTTCAATATCAGGTTAAAAGATCCGCCAGATTTTCCATCTCCTTGGCGGTCTGTTCGGCTTTTAAATAGTCGTAGGAATAAAAGAAGCCGCCGTCAAATCCATTCTGAAGGGCAAATTCCAATTCCCGCTTAAGGATATTCTCCTCTTTTCCCCACAGGCCGTTGTCCACGTCTGGGGAGCCCGCTTTATAAACGGCAAGGCCGGCGTATAAGCGCACAGACGGCAGCGTTACCATCTCCCGCCATGCCTTTGCCACGTCGCCATATGGCTGATAGGGATGATCAAAGGTAAAATACATCTGTGGGCACAAATAATCGACATACCCATTGACGGTTCCCCAGGTTTTGATATCGGCGTACATATTCTTGCAGTTTTCCATATTGCCTTGGGGCGCGATACCAAAAACCACCGAGGGCTTGATGGATTTGACCGCGGAGTAAATACCGCTGACGAGCGCATTGATATTCTGCACCCGCCACCGTTCCAAATCCAACGCGGCGCTGCCCGAACTGATTTGGTTTTGATACTGCTGGTAGGCGGCCTGGTCAAAGGACGCATCCTGGGTCGGATAAAAATAATCGTCCATATGCACGCCGTCTACGTCGTAATGCTCCACAATTTCCCGGATTCCGTTGATAATCAGCTTGCGGACTTCGGGATAGCTCGGATTGTAATAAATGCCCTTCTCCCCCAAATCCACGGTCCAGGAGTCATTTGCCGGATCGTTGTCTATTTTCCAAATCTCGCAGGGATTGGCGGCGGCCAGTGCTTCGGGCGAATTATTTACGCGAATGCGCAGGGGGTTAACCCAAGCGTGCAGCTCCAGGCCCATCCGATGGGCGATATCCACCATATCCGCCAAAGGGTCGTACCCTGGGTCTTTCCCCTGGATACCGGTCAGCGCATGGGACCAAGGATAATAATTCGATGGGTACAGCGCGTCTCCAAAAGGCCGGACATGAACAATGAGCGCGTCAAAGCCCATCTCCTTAGCTGTGGCGGCAATGGTTTCAAATTTGCGCTGAAAGGCTTGCTCGCTTTGGTCCGATTCCCCAGCCATCGTCAGCGACATGACGGGGACCCAGACCGCGTTAAAAGATTCCTGATAGGACACGCCTCCCGAGGACGCTGCGCTGGAGGCTGCCGCATTGGGCTGGGTGGGCACAGGCCCTCTTCCCCAAAAAAGCGGATTATAATGGTTGATGACCAGCGCTGCGGCGACGCCGGCCAGGATCAGCAGCAGGGTCAGCAATAACGGCCGTCTTCTCATGGAACGCTCCAATCCTTCTTTTTGGTTGACATTGTTTGCATCATCAGCTAGGATCTCTTTTGAAAATATATATGCAAAGGATGTCTGGAATTTGCCTGTTTGGATGATTGGATTGTTCTGTTACCTGGTTCTGATCAATTTGACCGCCGCTTTTGCCGCCTGGCAGGATAAGCGGCGGTCCCGCCGCAACGGTTGGCGGATCCCAGAAAAGACATTGTTTTTATTGGCCGGAATGGGCGGCGCGGCCGGGATGCTGCTTACCATGAAGACAATCCACCATAAAACGAAGCACAAGCGTTTTATGGTCGGACTGCCGGTCTTGCTTGCTTTTCAAGCCGCCGCGGTCTTCTGGGCGTGTTTGGCTGTGCTTCTTTAAAGCAAAAAATGCGCTCTGTCAGGCGCGCATTCATCAGGATAGAATTTTTTGTAGCAGGGTATCATCGCCTTTCGGCGATGATACCCTGCTATTTCTATTGGGATATGTAGTTAGAGACGAAAGAGCTCTTTTCATATGGCTTTTGCAGACGCGAAAACTAAGTTCGTTCATTTTCAATACTTCCATAGCGGCGTTTATCTCAACGAATATTTCGCTGCTTTTCATTTTGCTCAATGTGTTCCGCGAACCACCTGCATACCGCGTTCCTCACACATTTTTAGAATCGCCGTAATGGTGGGACATTCGCCGCCGCGTTTTTGGGTGCACGCTCCCGCGTGGATAATCTCGACCCCGATGGACTGGAGACGGTCCAGCTTTTCCTGCATTCCCAAATCCTGCTCTGGATTTTTCTCGCAACCGTTGCACCGCATAAAGGCGAGAAGACGGACCTCCTCCTCCCCATAACTGGCGAAAGCCTTTCTCCGCTGCTCCAATGCCTGCAGGCAGGCGGCGCCCGTGCAAACATTGTTGGATTTTAGACAATTGAGCATCGCAATTCGCTTCATTGGTTCGGCCACCTTTCAAGCTAAGATGGAATGATTGAATCATTTGGGCAATATCGGTCCGCATCCTTCTCTTCTTAGGCGGGGATAACCGCCAGGATTATTGTGAAAACATCATTTCCCTCTGCCGCTGCAGATGAGATGGGTGGTATAGGATATGCAGCTGGCCATCGGCGTCCTGTGCAACATCCGCTTCGACCTCATAAATCTCCCGGATCAAATCGGAGGTCAAAACCTCCTTCGGGGTTCCGCACGCCACGGCTTGTCCATGCTGCACCACATAAATCCGGTCGCAGTACATAGCCGCGATGTTCAAGTCATGGATGGCCGCGATTACCGTCAAATCCAGCGTCTTGACAATATCCATCAGCTGCAATTGATATTTTATATCCAAATGGTTGGTGGGCTCGTCCAAAATCAAACACCCCGTCCGCTGCGCCAAAGCGCGGGCCAGTAAAACCCGCTGCTGCTCCCCGCCGGATAATGTAGAAAAGCTGCGGCTGGCAAAATCGGCCATTCCCACCTTGGAAAGGGATTCCGCCACGATCTGATAATCCTCCTCCGTATCCCGATCCAGGGGCCTTTTGTGCGGGGAGCGGCCCATGAGTACGACCTCCTGAACCGTAAATTCGAAATTATAATAATTATGCTGTGCGACAACCGCCATCTTTTGGGCGGATTCTTTGACGGAATAACGGCGAAGCTCCTTTCCATCCAAATATACCGCACCGGATTCGGGCTTTAATACGCGGTAAACGCATTTTAAAAAGGTGCTCTTCCCGCTGCCGTTGGGGCCGATTACCCCCACAAATTCCCCCTTATGCAAGCGCAGCGTTACGCCGTTTAGAATTTTAACGCCGCCCAGGGAAGTTTGAATATCCTTTGCGACCAAATCCATCAGTCTTTTCCTCCAAATCCATAACGGCGGCGAACCATCAAATAAATAAAGCACGGCGCGCCGACCATGGAAGTCAAGATACCGATGGGAAGTTCCGTCCCCTGAATCAGCACGCGGCAGAGCACGTCCGCCCAGATGAGAAAGATCGCCCCGATGAGCGCGGAAAGCGGAACAAGCCTTTTGTGGTCAGTCCCGAAGATCATCCGTACCACATGGGGCACAACAAGGCCCACAAAGCCGATCATGCCGGACGCGTAAACCACAAACCCCACCATCGCCGCCGAAATAAGCAAATATACCTGACGCCAACGGTGCAGGTCGGTACCCAAGGTGATGGACGCGTCATCCCCCAAAAGCATCAAGTTTAAGGTGCGGTATTGCGTCCAAAAAAAGAGCGTTCCAATTAAGATAATGGGCAAAATCCAAGCAATGTTGGCCCAATCCGCCCCCGCAAGGCTCCCCATAAGCCAATAGGTCACGGATTTCATCGCGTCCTTATCGTCGCTGATGTATACGACAAAATTACTGAACGCCGAGCAGACGGCGCTTAAAGCCATGCCCGCCAGAAGCAGTTTTGTGGTGTTGGCCCTGCCGCCGGTGTTGGCTAGAAGCATCACGCCAAGCGAAATGACAAAAGCGCCCAGAAAAGCGGTGATTCCGACAAAGTTCCCGCCAAAAAAGGTGCCGAACCCCAACAGCAGCGCCAGCGTCGCGCCTAGGGACGCGCCGGACGAGATTCCCAAAACATAAGGGTCCGCCAATGGGTTCTTCACAATCGCCTGCATAACCACACCGCTGACGGAAAGCGCCATACCCACGGCAATAGCCAAAACAATGCGCGGAAGGCGCACATACCACACCACGTCGGCCACTGGTCCGCTGCCGTATACAGCCGGGTCCCCCGCGCCGAATACCTTATACAAAACCACGCCGCCAATCTCCTTTGCGGAGATATTCATCGTACCCAGGTTAACGGCAAAAATGATCGACAAAACCAGCGCCGCCGCCAACACCGCCAGGGTGACCGCAAACGCTGTGGGCGTCTGAGTCAGGCGGGATAGCTTCCGTGTTTTCTCCATCGAATTGTTTTCCTTTCTGTTTCCGGTTCCCTTAATCCATTTTTAAATCGGGATACAGCTTTTCAATGAAGAAGTCGATTGATTTAGTCACCCGTACGCCAGGAGAATAGACAAAGCTTAAGTCGACGGGATACAGCTTTTCGTCTTTTACCGCTTTGACGGTCTGGAAAACCGGCTTGCGAAAGACATCCAGGCAGTTTTCCGGATTCAAGCTGGTACTGTGCGGACCAAAATGGACGCTGAAAATCATTTCGGGGTTTAACTGTACCAGGTCTTCCGCGCTCTTTCTCTCGTTTTTATCTTTGGCCACCAGGTTGGCGCCCACCTGCACGGCGATATCCCCGCCGATGCTGTTTTCACCGTAAACACGGAATACGTCGCCTTCGTCCTCCAGAATGGCCACATTCACCGGTTCTTTGTCCTTTACATATTCCTGGGCCTTGGAAACTTTGTCCTTCATTTCTTTTACCAGCGCTTCCGCCCGGTCCTCCACACCGAATATCTTGCCCAGATTCAAGATATCGTTATATTCGTTCTGCAGGTTCTGGTCTCCTAATCCGCTGTTATACGCCATGTAAGTATTCGTGTCGCGCTCGTGCCAAAAGCCCACGTCGCCCAGCCGCTTGTCGGAAAAAGAGGAATACCACGCCAAAATAAAGTCCGGCTGCAGGGAGATGGCCTCTTCCTTGGTAATAAATTCTTGCTGGACGCGGGGAATGTCCTTGAGCGCCCCCTGATATTCCTCCAAGACCTCGTCCGGCTGTACGCCCATCGCTAAAATGATCTTATCCTGCAGCCCTAGCGCGATCATATTTTCAAGGGAATTGAGTTCGTAGCAGATCACCTTTTCCGGCGCCTTATCAAAGGTGATCTCCACCTCTTGTTTGGCGTAATTATGGGTTTTGATCGTTACCGGGTAATTGCCCTTTTGGGATACGGACGGATTCGATGCGTTCTGCCTCACACTGGAAGTGCCAGACGAGGCGGTTCCGCCGGACGCGCAGGCGCCGGCGGCAAAAGCCATAGCGCAGGCAAGGAAAAGGGCGACTAGTCTTTTTGCGGTTTTCATGTTCAACACTCCTGTCTTTATCTTCTTTATTCCACCGCAAAAAGCACCGGGCCGCGCGCTTTACCATGCCCTATTCCCCATGGGAAAAGAACAAAAAAGACGTTTGCTCGCAAAAAAAGCAAACGTCTAACAAAGCATACGCCGTCAGCATATGATTTCTCAGGCTTGGATACTTTCTGCGGAAGATACCAACCATTCACGCCGAGCAGGTCTCCTGACTTACGGGTCATCGCTGGGCCGCGCCTTCTCGCTCTCGCAATGGCGTTATGCGGCTTCGCTCTCCGAACACAGTGACCGGATCGCTTGGGATTCGCACCCAATTCCCTATTATCTCAGCCCGAAGCTGAGCACTCGGCATGTCACGCTATTCAATTGTATTTCTGAGTATATCCGCCGGTTTTTGAAAAGTCAACGACAGAACAGGCAAATTAATAAAAATAGCAAATATCACAAAAAAATGGCGGATTCTTTGTGCTGCTGCCTAACGGTCCAACTGATAGAGCATCGCGTTGCAAATTGCCGCCGCCACGTTGCTGCCGCCTTTCCTCCCCCGGGCCACAATACAGGGCAGGTCCGTTCGCATCAGCTCCTCCTTGGATTCCACCACGTTGACAAAGCCCACAGGCACGCCGATGACCCCGGCGGGATTCAGACGTCCCGACTCGTAAAGCGCCTTGATTTGCAGCAATGCCGTCGGCGCGTTGCCTATGGCAAAAATGGGCCTGCCGGGCAGGCCGCAGGCTTTTTCCATGGATACCACCGCTCGGGTTACCCCTCGGCCGGCGGCCTCGGCGGCCACGTCCTCGTCCGCGATGAAACAGTGCACCGCGCCGCCATACCGGGCTAGTGCCTTTTTGTTGATACCCGCCCGCGCCATTTGGGTGTCGGTGACAATATCCGCGCCGCCGCGCAACGCTTCCAACATTCTCTGTACCGCTTGATCGGAAAAATAAAGCTGGTCCGCGTATTCAAAATCGGCCGTAGTATGGATGACCCGTTTGACGACCGGCTCTTGCAGCGGCGGAAATTCGCGGTCCCCTAATATCTGGGTAATGATTTCAAAACTGCGCTTTTCAATTTCGGCAGGCTTCATGACTTCAATGCTCATCTTCAATGACCATCCTTTCCCTTATGCCCGTCAAACTCCGCCCTCTCATCGTATCGGAGAATTTGTTATCCATCTTCGGTTAAAATTCTATACCCTCCCGGGCCTTTACGCCACGATCATAAGGATGTTTGACTTTTCGGATCTCGGAAACATAATCCGCCAAACCGAGCAGCTCATCGTCGGGGTCGCGCCCCGTAAGAACCACTTCCACCCCAACCGGTTTGTTGCGCAAAAAGTCCAGCAATAACGCCCGGTCCAGCATTCCCAAATTTACCGCGCCCACCGCCTCGTCTAAAACCAACAAATCGCAAAGATCCTGTCCGCACCAGGCGGCCGCCCTGCGCAAATAATCATCCTGCCCCGCACGAACCTGCGCTTTTTCTTCCGCCGTCATAGAAAAGGTGAAACCCTTTACACGTTTTCCAGACAAAATCTGGACCCCCGGAAACGCGGCCAGGGGCGCCAATTCACCGCTGTCCCCATCTTTTAGGAACTGCACCACGCCCACGCGAAAGCCATGTCCTACAGCCCGTACCGCAAGCCCTACGGCGGCAGAGGTTTTTCCTTTTCCATCACCGCAATAAATATGAATCAGGCCGCGGCGCATCTCCATCGTTCAGTCCCTCCTCAATAATCCGGTAGATCGTTTCCATCTGCAGCGACTGCCGCAAGCCGTCCGCCAACTTGTCGTATTCCGCATTTTTAAAAGATCGAATATCGATTGCCGAAACCTTGGACGGATCAAGGCCCTTTTTTCGAAACAGCGCTTCTACCACTACACGGGTAATTTCTTCCCGGTCAAAAAAGCCATGCAGGTATGTACCGTATACATTGCCGCACTGCGCTAAATCGCCGGTAAATCCAGACGACAGCCCCATATGGATTTCGTAGCCTTCAAAAGGCGCGCCCGACAAGCCCGCAAATATACCTTTTACCGGGGGTAACGATCCTGTTTTGCAGGCCCTGGTTTTCCGCGGGGCAAAAACCGTTTCCATCTCCAGCAGGCCAAGCCCCGCCATTTCCCCGCCGTCTTCCATTCCCGCCGGGTCATGCAGGGACAGTCCCAGCATCTGAAATCCTCCGCAAATCCCCAGAACCGGTTCGCCGCGGGCCGCGTGTTTCAGCACCGCCGCCTCTAGCCCCGATTGGCGAAGCCATCGCAGATCGGAAAGGGTATTTTTGGTGCCGGGCAGAATGATCAGATCCGGATTGCCCAGTTCCCCCACGCTGCCCACATACCGCAGCGAAACGCCCTCGATATATTCCAGCGGATTAAAGTCGGTAAAATTGGAAATCCGCGGCAGACGAATGACGGCAATGTCCACCGGCGCGGGAGCGCGGGATTGGTCGAAGCGTTCGGAAAGGCTGTCTTCGTCATCCAGCCGCAGGGGCATATAGGGCACGACCCCTACCACCGGCACGTGGACCAGATCTTCCAGCATGCGAAGCCCCGGTGTTAAGATGGATACATCGCCGCGGAATTTGTTGATGATCATCCCTTTGACCATTGCCTGCTCCGACGGTTCCAACAGCATCATGGTTCCGGTCAGGGCAGCGAATACGCCGCCCCGGTCGATATCCCCCACCAGCAGCACAGGGGACTGCGCCAGCCTTGCCATGCCCATGTTGACGATATCCTGCGATTTTAAATTAATTTCCGCCGGACTGCCCGCGCCTTCGATAACAATTACGTCATATTCCGCCGCCAGGCTGTCGTACGCTTTGCGGATATCGGGAATCAGCTCGGTTTTCCGCCTGAAATACTCCCGCGCGTCCATATTCCCCCGGACTTCGCCATTGACAATTACCTGGGAACCGCGGTCACTGGTTGGTTTGAG
Source organism: uncultured Eubacteriales bacterium (assembly GCA_902462035.1). GTDB lineage: Bacteria > Bacillota > Clostridia > Oscillospirales > Acutalibacteraceae > CABQAC01. The sequence continues at coordinate 12,862 of CABQAC010000004.1, read as the reverse complement.
CAGGATGGGATTCATCCGCACATCCGGCGCAATACCCGCCGCTTCGGCCTGCATGACCTGGGCACGGCCCATTTCCAACCCATCCGCCGTAATAAAGGAATTCAACGCCATATTCTGAGATTTGAACGGCGCGGCCCGGTACCCGTCTTGCTTCAAAATACGGCACAGCCCCGCCGCTGTCAGGCTTTTGCCGGCGTTCGATGTGGTGCCTTGGATCATAATTGCTTTTGCCACGCGGTTTTCCCCGCCTTTCCCACTAAAGTATTCGATCAAGCCGTTCTAAAAACAAACGGTTTTCCGACGCGGACCGCACGGCGATCCGGTAAAAAAAAGCATCCAGATTCCGGTAATTGGAACAAGAGCGGACCAGCACGCCCTGTTTTTCCAATCGATCCGCCAATCCGGGCTTTTCACAACGAAACAACAGATAATTAGCGAGCGACGGGTATACCTTGCAGCCCCGGCGGGTCAGTTCCCCTGTTAATAAAGCCCGGTTCCGCGCAACCAGCTGTTTGGTTCGCGCGACATGCGCGCCGCAGGACAACGCCGCGATCCCGCAGCGTGACGCCACTGTGGACACGCTCCAGGGCGGTCCTGCCGCAGCCATTCTTTGCAGCAGGTCTTGGTTGGCTGTTAGAAGGTACCCGAGCCGCACGCCCGCCATGGCGTACATTTTGGTAAACGCCCGCAGCACCGCGACATTCTCATAAGCGCCAAGCGCGTCGCAAACAGAATACGCTTGCTCCTGTTCCATAAAATCGGCAAAGCATTCGTCCACCACCAAAATAGCGCCTGCCGCACGGCACCGGTCCGCCAGCATAAGCACCTGCTGTTTTTTTATAGCCGCGCCAGTCGGATTGTTGGGGTTGCAGAAGAAAACGAGATTCATCCCAGGCGAAACCGCTTCGGATATTTCTGGCCCCGGCGTAAAATTGAATCGCTCCTGCAAGGGAAAAAAGACAGTTTCCGCACATCCCGCGGCGTCGAGCGCATGCTCATATTCAGCAAAGGTCGGCGCCGGAAGTAGCGCGCGGGCGGGCCGGACGGCATAGGCCAGCCGGTATATTAAATCCGCCGCGCCATTGCCGCATATGATCCAATCCGCCGACAATCCGTGATGGTTTGCAAGGGCACGCCGGAGGGAACGGCACAACGGGTCGGGATAGTTTTCCGCGTCCTGCGGGCGGGAAACCAACGCCTGCCGCACGGCGGGAGGCATACCGAGCGGGTTTATATTCGCGGAAAAATCGAGGATGTCCCGCTTGGCGCCGGAATCGTCGTAGATATTTCCGCCGTGGACCAGACCGGACGTCTTTCGCAACATTTTGCCTCCTTCCGTTTTGTTACAGGCATAGGCAAACAACAAACCGCGCCCCGCCCAAAAGCAGAATGGACAGAACCGAGGTTGTCACCATCAGAGAATTCATCCGTGGAATATCCTGCGGCGTAATTTCCCGCAGAGGGTCGCCGATGGCCGGCTTATGGACCACCTTGCCAAAATAGACGGCCCCAGCGCCCCAGCGGCTGCCGATTCGGTTCTGGCGCTGTTGGGGCTGGCATGGTTGCGGTGGTCGCGGCGGTAAATCCGCACCGCGTTTTTATAATCGAGCCGCAGAAGCCAGCTGGCCGCGATCATCAGCCAAGCGGACAAAATAGCCGGAATGAAATTGACGGCGTCGTCAAACCGGGCCGAAAAACGGCCAAAATAAAGGTACCTGTCATTTTTATATCCGATCATGGAATCCAGCGTATTGACAGCCTTGTAGAAGAAGCCCAGCGGCGCGCCCCCCAGCACTAAAAATAGCATCGGCGCAATGACGCCGTCCGATGTGTTTTCCGCCACAGTCTCCACCGCCGCGCGGGCAACCTGCCGTTCGTCAAGCTGGTCGGTATCCCGCCCCACAATCCAGGATACCGCCTGGCGCGCGCCGGTCAAATCGCCCTTTGCCAGGGCGCTGTAGACCCGCATGCTTTCTACCTTTAAACATTTTGTGGCAAGGATCTGGTAACAAAATACCATCTCCACCAGCAGGGCCGCCCACCGGTTCCAGCCGCGCAGCAGCATCAGCAGCATAAAGGGAATGGCAAAGGAAAGGCCGGTCACCAACAGGGTCAGCAGCATGCCGCCCAAAAATGGTTTTTGGGGAAACAAGCGGCGCATCGCCTTTTCCCCTCGATTGATCAGCCAGCCGATCAGACGCACGGGGTGCGGCAGCCAATGGGGGTCTCCCAACAGCAGATCGAGAACATAGCCGCCCGCAAGGGCAAGGAGCAAATCCATTTAGTTGTCGCCTCCCAGCGTATGAAGATCGGCCGCACGGCCGGAACTGGAGTCAAACCAAAAGCGGTACCCTGCTCCGTTTTTGGTTTGCCAGCGGTAAAAATCCCCTTTTGGCGATGCACACTGCTCTAAGATTGCCATAATGGTTCCGCCATGGCAGACCACCGCAACCGGATCCGGAAAACGCTGCGCGCAAAGGTTTTGAAAAGCGTTCCAGCAGCGGACCCGGAACCGTATCGGATCTTCTCCGCCAGGGAAGGGAATGGCGCCGCTGTTATCGATCCACCGCTGATAATCGGGATTTCCGTTCAGCTGCCGGTAGTTCATCCCTTCGAACGCGCCGAAATGGCATTCGCGAAAATCGGGGATTTGAATTACCGGCTGGCCCGGATAAAGCAGTTCGGCGGTTTGAAGACACCGCAGCATATTGCTTGCCGCCACTGTAGCCGCGGGCGGATAAATCCCCGCGGCTTGATATTCGGCCAATTCTTCCCGTCCGGCGGCGCACAGCGGCTCGTCGGTAGAGCCGATATAAGCGCCGCGCAGATTACCGTCCGTTTTACCATGCCGGATCAAAAGGATTTCCATACTCATGGCTTGATCACCGTCGGGATCCCGCAATACATCCGTTCCACTATTTCAGCCTGGGCGGCAAGCTCACAGCAAAGGCGGCCCACCGCCTCGCGGTAGTCCCGGTCAAATCCATCCAGTGGAATTACGCCGCAGCCCACTTCGTCACACGTGACGGCACAGACCGCCCCCCGGCCGATCCCGTCCAGGATTTGCGACGGATCTTCGCCCGCTTCCATCAGCCGCCGGACGAACGCGTGCAATCCATCGAGCGCCGGCCCGTCGTAGGCGTGTTCCAGCGGCCCGGTTTCCCCATCAAATATCTGTTGGGCGGTAAATCCCAAAGACAGCAGGCGGTTCCGTTTTCCGGATGCCCGACCGCCTATAATCAACCGCAGCATGGCGAAGTCCCCCTTCTTTAAATCAACGCGGGCAGCAAAGACGATACCGCCAAAGACAGCAATTCCAGCACGCAAAGCGAATAGCCCGCCAAATCCCCTGTGATCCCGCCAAACTGGCGGACACAAAGGCGCCGGAACCAGGCGAACCACCCCGCCGCCAGCACCGTCATCACCCCGCCCGCGGCCGGATTTACCAGGACCATACCGGCAAAACAGGCGGCGATGACCACCAGGCTGGCTGCCCGCACCCTTGCTTTCTGCGCGTTTTCAGCAAATAAATGAACCAGCCCCGTATTTTTTGCGAGCGGAAAAGTGACGATGGCCAAGGCGCTGCATGCCCGGGAAAGAACATATCCCAGGCATAGCAGCAAAAGCAGAGAACGGTCTGCGTACAGCTGGCCGGCCAAGGCCCAGCTTAGCAGAAGGTACCCAGTACAAAGAATAACCCCAAAAGCCCCCACATGGGCGTCCTTCAATATTTCCAGTTTGCGTTCTGTTTCCTGGTGGGATCCCAAGGCATCGCCGGTATCCAGCAAGCCGTCCAGGTGTATGCCGCCGGAAACCGCCGCCGGCAGAAGGACAACGCCAGCCGAAGCCAGCATCGGCGTCAGCTGGAAATGGGCGCATAACCACATCCAACCGTAAACCGCGCCGCCGCAAACCACACCGACCAGAGGAAAAAAGCAGAGGGCATACTGCATAGCGGCGCGGTCCCATTCCACACGCGGCATTGGGATGACCGAATACATGGAAAAAGCGGTCGCGAGGCCGCCCAGCAGCGGATTCGCCATTATGATTTCTCCTTTCCGTTTTTGCGGTAAATTGGAATACCGCAAACAACCTCGATCACTTGGTCCGCTTGCTGGAAAAGCAGGGCATTGATTCTTCCCAGCGATTCGCGGTAATCTTCGGTATGGCAGTCGTATCTTTCCCCGTCGCCGCCAATATCGTTAGACACCACCACCAAATGCGGCACGCGGCGCGCCAGTGTGCAAACCTGGTTTGCCAGGCAATCGGCCAAACGAGTCTGCTGTACCGGCGGATCCCCAAACATTTCGTTGGCCAATAAATTGGACATACATTCCAGCAGCACGACATCGTATCCGTCGGTTACCGCGTTTAAGATGCCGGTGTAACAATCCAAACTGACAAAGCCTTTTCCCGCCCGCAGCGCGCGGTGGCGGGCGATACGCCGCGCGGCTTCTTCGCCATAGGGGCGCATGGTGGCGATATAAAGCCTGCGGCAACCCAAAGACACGGCCACCGATTCGGCAAATTCGGATTTTCCGCTGGCGCTGCCCCCGACCGTTACAACGAACATGACGGCCTCAAATCCTGGTAAGGCTCGATGTCCGTCTCGTCAAAGGTACACATTCCATGGTAGACGGAGAGCGCCATATCGAGTAAGGGGAAAACAGCCACGGCGCCAGTCCCTTCACCCAAACACATATCGCAGGTGAGCAAGGGCTGAAACCGCAGCGCTTCCATCAGTAATTTGCCCGCCGGTTCTTTCGAAACATGGGACGGAAGCATTGCCTCACGGGCCAATGGCGTGATACGGACCGCAAGCAACGCGGCAACGGCAGAGATCACTCCGTCCACGACGACCGGAATGCGCCGGGCGGCACAGCCCAAATAAATTCCGACCATACCGGCGATATCCAGCCCGCCCACCTTGGACAGCATATCCAGCGGATCGGCGGGGTCGGGGCGATTGATCTCAATCGCGCGGCGGATGGCGGCTATCTTCCGTTTTAAGCCATCGCCGGTCAGCCCCGCGCCCACACCCGTCACCCGCTCCACCGGAAGGCCGAGCAGCAGCGCGGTCAGTGCCGCGCTGGTGGTGGTGTTGCCAATGCCCATCTCTCCGGTGGCGACCATGCCATAGCCCTGGCTCCGGAGTTCCTCCACCACCTCGATTCCCGTTTCAATGGCTCGGATTGCTTCTTCCCGGGTCATTGCCGGCCCTTGGGTCATATCGGCAGTACCGTAACGGACTTTGCGGTTCCAGACACCGGGTTCGGTCAAATCCCGGCAAACGCCGATGTCCACCGGGATGACATCCGCGCGGGCGCAGCGGGCCATATAACAGACCGAACTGCTGCCGCGGGCAAAATTTTCGGTCACCACGGCGGTAACCTCGCTGCCCGTTTGGGTCACCCCTTGGGCCACAACCCCATTGTCGGCACACATGGGTACAACACACCGTTTCGCTATTCTTACCTGTTCGGTACCGGTAATTCCAGCGACGCGGCAAACCATGGTCTCCAGCGCGCCAAGGCTGCGCAGCGGTTTGGCAATGCTGTCCCACCTTGCCCGCGCGCGCAGCGCCGCCGCCTCGCTGGGAGGCTGGATTCCTTCCACCGTTTTCCGGAATAAATTCATCCGGTTCATTCCTTTCCCTTAGGGTTTATTGGTCCCGCTTTTGAAATACGAGGCAGCGGGCCAAAAAACGTTCCGCCAATTCCGGCCTTCCCCCAAAATGAAAATGGGGATACCCCGCGACCATAGTACCGGACGCATGCCCGCAACGCCACGCCTTCCCATTTTTCTCGCAATCAAAGCCTTCGCCGTTGTTGGTGCTGTCTGAATAATGGAATTCGTGAGCGGGCAGAATATCCCCCTCCCCGCAGAGCAGATTGTCTGTCCGCGCCCGCAGCGTTTGGTAGCCAAAACGGTTAAGGCGCGTTGTCATATGGCCGGCGCCGGGCAGCGTCCCAGCCATGGGATGGGGCGCGCCATCCTTGCCCGCCATCGACTGGAGCAAATACAAAAAACCGCCGCATTCCGCCAGGGTGGGGGTTCCCTCTTCCACGGCGCGGCGGATACCCTGGCGCATGGCATGGTTGCGGGAAAGAGCTTCCAAGTTTTCTTCCGGGTACCCGCCGCACAAATAAAGCCCATCCAAACGCGGGGGAAGCGCCCGGTCTTCCATGGGGGAAAAAAAGCAAAGCTCCGCCCCCAATTCTTGAAAAAGAGCGAGATTATCTGGGTAGCAGAAGCAAAACGCCCGGTCTTTCGCCACACCGATGCGAACGGGATAGCGCCCGGAAATTCCGGCCCATAAATCCTCGTAAACAAGGGGCGGAGCCTCGTCCGCCAACGCCAGCAGCCCATCTAGGTCAATCCATTCCTCCGCCGCCCGGCCCAGCGCCTGAAGCTTGCCCCGCAAATCCGGCAGTTCCGCCGCCGTAACAAGCCCCAAATGGCGGCTTTCAAACGATGCCTCGGGCATCGGAGGCAAAAAACCGTAGCACCGCATGCCAAGGGATTCCGCCAATTCCCGGTAGCCTGCAGCCATAGCCGCAGAACAGCGGTTGAAGATAACGCCGCGCAGCGTACCGCCGCTTTCTTGCTGGAAGCCGCGCAGCAGGGCTTTTGCAGAACGACCCATTCCCCGCACATTGGCCACCAAAACCGCGGGTGTGCGGGTTAGCCGGGCAATTTGAAAGGAAGAACCGGCGTCCGAATCAAACGAAATGCCGTCGAAATAGCCCATAACGCCTTCGATGACCGAAACACGGCAGCCCCGGCTGTTTTTTGCCAGAAGAAAAGGGACGCCCCTTTCCCCGCACAAAAAAACATCTAAATTGCCCGATTGAGCGCCGATGATCTCACGGTGGAACATGGGGTCGATATAATCCGGCCCACATTTTAAAGCCGCGACCTGATTTTCCCGGGATACCAGCGCCTGCAAAATGGCGCAGGTTACGGTTGTTTTACCGGTTCCGCTGGCTGTACCCCCCAACAAAAAGCGTGGAGCATTTGCAAGCAGCTCACTCACGGAACCACCCCCCGATCACATATACCGGGTTTTGGGCTTTCATCATATGGTACTTTCCCACCGTTTCCGCCCGGGCGCAGGAAACGCAAACAGCTTCCGGGCACAGACCAAACCGTGTCATCACCGCCATTGCTTCCTGCAAAGTTTCCAGCGTGACGGCATTGACCACCACCCGGGCCGACCGGTTCTTTTCCAGTACGGCCCGCAGGACCGCTTCCAGCTTGCCGCCGCTTCCGCCGATAAACACCTTATCGGGCGCAGGAAGCTGGGAAAGCGCGTCCGGCGCGGCACCCGCCACTGGAACGATATTAAACGCGCCAAGCCGCCTGCGGTTTTCTTCCAGCAGGCTAAGGGCTCCCGCATCCCGCTCTACCGCATAAACCAGGCTTTCGTTGGCCAAGTAAGCCATCGCGGCCGCGACCGAACCGGTTCCCGCGCCCACATCGTAACAAATGTCTCCGGGACGAATGTCCAAACGCATCAGGCTCACTGCCCGGACCTCTTCCTTGGTCATGGGCGTCTTCCCCCGGATAAACGCATCGTCCCGCAATACGGCGGAAGGGTCCGTAAAGGCGGGATTCTCCGCCAGCATTACGGCAAGCCCGCCGAAAACCGTTTCCTGCAATTCCGACGCGCTGCCAAAAAACAATCGTTCTTCCGGCGCGGAAAGATTTTCCCCAACCGCAACACGAACTGTCCCAAGCCCCGCCGCAACCAATTCCCGGATAACGTCATGAGCCTTTCTTTCCCCACCGGTCAGGAAAAAAGTCCGCCGGTTATAGCAGACAGGGGGAACCGCCGGAACCCTGCGGCCATGTACGCTGACGGTTTTGATCCCTTGGTACGGCACGCCCAGGCGGGCACACAAATACTGCAGGCTGCTCAGTCCGTTGACCCATTCCAGCTCCCACCCGGGCAGCTGGTCCCGCAAAAGGGTGGAAACGCTGTAAAAACCCGTGTCGCCGGATACCAGCAGCACCGCGGAATCCCCGCCTTCTTCTTTTAAGACAGAAGCCAGCATGGAATACGGAACATTGGAAATATTTTTCCTAACCATGTACAGGGAATCGCCGAGCCGGGGCGCAGTGCTATAAACCCGGCCAGCAGCCTGGATTTTTGCCATTGCCTCGCCAGTCAGCAATTCCGGCGCGCCGGGGCCCGCCCCGACAATCGTCAATTTCAACGCTCATTCCTCCCGCGCGGCTTCAAGCAGCCTTTTTACTCCAAAATGCGGTCGACTAAAATATCGGCAAGGCGCGGGTCAGCCCCCAGCGTGTCCGCCATGGTGACGGTTATCTCCGGATGCCGGCTGGTATATTCCGCCAGTTCCCTGGGGATATCTTCCCGAATATGGATGCCGCTGAACAGGAAATAGGGCACGACCCGAATGTTTTTTACGCCTTGGGCCGCAAGCTGCTCCAAACCTTTCCGGATATTCTGTTCCGAAAATTCCATGTAGGCAATCATCAGCGGTTTTTGCACCTTCTGCCGCGCCATGTTGACCACGGCCTCAAAGGTTTTTTCCGTCTGCTTTTCCCGGCTTCCGTGGGCCAAAATCAAAACGCCTTCCATTGTTATGACCATCCTTCCATTTTTGCGGGATATTTTATCCGGTTTGGAGAAGCAAAAGTTAGTCATGATAACAAGAAAGAAGCGCATCTCCGTTTGAAAGTACGGCGAACACCTTCCTCCTACCTGTTATCCGACGAATGCCTGGGCGGCGCAAATGGTCGCCTGAACATCTTCTTCCGTATGGGCAGCGGATAGGAACATCGCTTCGAATTGGGCGGGCGCCAGGTACACGCCACGGTCGAGCATATGGTGAAAGTACCGCCCGTAGCGGAGGGTATCGCTTTTTTGGGCCGACGAATAACTGGTCACAGGACCGTCGGTAAAAAAGACGCAAAGCAAAGACCCCGCTTGGTTGACCGTACCAAGATTCAGCGCCCGCAGCCCTTGGGCCAGCGACTGCGCCAAAGCGGCTGTTTTTCGATAAATTTCCGGATGATTTTCCAGTTCGGTCAAGGTGGCAAGCCCCGCCGCCATTGCCACCGGGTTGCCGGACAACGTCCCCGCCTGGTAGACCGGGCCGCACGGCGCGACCTTTTCCATGATCTCCCTCCGGCCGGCATAAGCGCCCACCGGCATACCGCCGCCTATAATTTTGCCATAGGTCACCAAATCGGCGTCCACGCCGTAAAAAGCCATTGCTCCGCCCGGCGCAAGCCGGAAACCGGTTATTACTTCGTCAAAAATCAGCAAGGCGCTGTTTTCGTCGCACAGGCTGCGCAGTCCCTGCAAAAAGCCCGGACTCGGCGGAACCACCCCCATATTTGCGCCAACGGGTTCTACAATCACCGCCGCGATTTGGCCGCGGTTCTCCCGGAACAGTTCTTCCACGGTTTCCAGCCTGTTGTATTCCGCTAAAAGGGTGTCCTGTGCCGCACCTTTGGTCACACCGGCACTGTCCGGATGTCCGCCGGTCAGCGCCCCGGAACCGGCCTGGACCAGCATGCTGTCGCTATGGCCGTGATAGCACCCTTTGAACTTGACGATCTTATCCCGGCCGGTATAGCCCCGCGCCAGGCGAAGCGCGCTCATCACCGCTTCGGTGCCGCTGTTGACCATGCGCACCATCTCCACCTGCGGGACCATCTGGGTCATTTTTTCGGCCATTTCCACTTCCCGCCGGGTTGCGGCGCCAAAGCTCATTCCGTCCCGCACGGCCCGCTCCACCGCTTCCACTACAGCCGGATGATTGTGCCCGAGCAGCATGGGGCCCCAAGATCCAATATAGTCGATATAGACGTGGCCGTCCGCGTCGGTCACCCGGGCGCCGTGGGCCGATTCTATAAACCGCGGGGCGCCGCCCACCGCCTGATAAGCGCGCACCGGACTGTTGACACCGCCGGGCATAACCCGCCGGGCGCGGCCAAAAAGTTGTTCCGATTGTCCCATCAGCCAATATCCCCTTTCCGGATCGCCTGCGCCAATTCGTTTGCATAATAGGTAATTAAAATATCCGCGCCGGCGCGAAAAATAGAAACCGCGCTTTCGCACATCACGCCGTATTCATCTATAAGACCCGCGCGGGATGCGGCTTTGACCATAGCGTACTCCCCGCTGACGCTGTAGGCCGCCAGCGGCAGCTTCGTTTCCGCTTTAACCGCTTGGATCACATCCAAATAAGACAGGGCGGGCTTGACCATCAGAATATCGGCCCCTTCCGCCGCGTCGGTCAGCGCCTCTTTGATCGCTTCGCGCTTGTTGTGGTAATCCATTTGGTATCCCTTCCTGTCGCCAAAACTGGGAGCGGACCCGGCAGCTTCTCGGAACGGTCCGTAAAAAGAGGAGGCGTACTTGACCGAATAGGACATAACCGGCAGATTCTGAAACCCATTTTCGTCCAGGGCGGCGCGGATGGCGGCGACCCGGCCGTCCATCATATCCGAGGGGGCGACCATGTCCGCCCCTGCGCGGGCGTGTGACACACAAATTTTGCTTAAATAAGGCAGCGTGGCGTCGTTATCCACCGCAGCGCCGTTTAAAATGCCGCAATGGCCGTGGGAAGTATATTCGCACATACAGACGTCGGTAACCAGGTAAACGCTGTTCCCGTACCGTTCCCGGATCGCCCGGATCCCCTGCTGCACCACCCCTTGGTCGTCGAACGACTGGGTGCCGCAAGCATCTTTCTCTGCCGGAAGGCCAAACAGCAAAAATTTTGAAATTCCAGCGCCCAAGCCGCGTTCGATTTCTTCGAAAATGCGGTCGGGACTGCACTGATATTGGTTGGGCAGCGAAGGAATTTCGTCTCGGATGTTTTGCCCTTCCTTGATAAACAGGGGCCAAATCAGGGCCTTTTCACTAACCCTCGTTTCCCGGGTCAGGCCGCGGATCGCCGCGTCTTGGCGCAACCTGCGCGCTCTATTGACCATATAAAAACACACCTTTCCGAAAGCGGAGCCGGCAAAGTTCCGCTATTGATGGCCCAGGGTTTCCGCTATCCACGCGAGCATTCCGTCAATCGCCGCCACCGGGGATACATCGGCCGTCATTCCAGCCAACCGCGCTGCGCCGGCGGTCTGTTCGCCGATGCAAAGCGCTCGGATACGGCTAAGACCGCCCACGGCGTTAAATCTTTTGCAAAAATGCTCCACGCCGCTTGCGCTGGTAAAAACAGCGTAATCGAACGGCCCGGGGACCGCTCCTTCTTCCTCTATCGCGCGGTAAACCGTCAATTCCTCCAGCGGAATACCAGCCCCCTGTAGAAGCCGGGGCAAATCCGGCGATGCCGTTTCGGCGCGCAGCAACAATACCCGGTCCCGCGAAGTCACCAATCGCCGCTCCAGCAGTTCTATTGCTAAAAACTCCCCACTGTACCGGCTGGGCACAAAATCGGCACGGATACCGCAAGCCCGCAGCGCTTTGGCCGTTTCCTTGCCAACGCAAAAAATTTGGGTGCCAGCCAAAACCCTGGCGTCTTTGCCGCAAGCATCCAAGCGTTCCCAAAACGCAGATACCCCGGCGGCGCTGGTAAAAACAACCGCCGTGTAGCGGCTGAAATCCGGAAGCCTGAAGGCAAGCGGCTCGGTCCGAATCGCGGGCGCTAAAAGCACCCTTGCGCCAAGTTTACGCAGCCCTTCCGCCATTCGGCTGGCATTTGGATTTGGGCTCGTCACCAAAAAACGGAGCCCCTTCAGCGGCAGCCGGGAATACCAGTCGAAGGAATCGGACAGGCCGCAAACACCGCCCACGACAAAAACCGCGGGGGACACGACCTTAGCTGACTGCGCGTCAATTCCGACGCGTTCCAGCGCGGAAACAATCTTCCGCTGCTCCGGCAGGGCGCCGTTTTCCACCACCGCGCAGGGGGTCTGCCCCGCCATACCAGCGTTCTGCAGGCCGGCCGCAATTTCGGCCAGACTGGAAACAGACATCAAAAAAACCAGTGTCCCTTTCAGCCGGACCAGCGCTTCATAATCCAGCGACAATATGCCGTTCTGCCGGCGGTGGCCGGTGATGATATGGACAGAGGAACAATAATCCCGGTGGGTTACCGGAATACCCGCAAAAGCCGGCGCGGCTATTGCGGACGTCACACCCGGTACGACCTCGAATGGAATATGCTCCTGGGCAAGGAGTTCCAGTTCCTCCCCGCCGCGGCCGAAAACAAAACTGTCCCCGCCCTTTAGACGTACCACCCGGCGGCCAAGGCGTGCCTGTTCCAGCAGGATTTGGTTGATCTGTTCCTGGGCGACCGGGTGGCAGCCTGCGTTCTTTCCCACATTGATTTTTTCCGCGTCCGGAGGAATCAGGGATAAGATTTCTTCGCCTACCAGGCGGTCGTAAACCACCACATCCGCTGTTTGAAGCAATTCTTTTCCCCGGACGGTCAGCAGGCCCGGATTTCCGGGGCCGCCCCCCACCAAATAAACGGTACCAGGGCCATTCATGCCTTTCTCTCCTTTTCTTTCATCCGGCGGGCCAATTCGCGCCCCAGCGCTTGTGCCTTTGTTATGTCATCTGTCAGGCGGCTAATACGATAACCGCCGTTTTGCAGAGGCAGCAGGCCCGTAAGCGTCACTCTGCCGCCCTCCACCGTCGCATACGCCGCAACCGGGGAACTGCAGCCGCCGTCCAGCGCTTGAACAAAGCTACGCTCCGCCGCTACAGCCGCAGCCGCCAAAGGGTCGCAAACACACTGCAAGAACCATGGGTCGGTTTCCGCACGGCATTGCAGGGCCAGCGCCCCTTGTCCCGCCGCCGGAAGCATTTCCTCGATAGAGAATATCTTGCCGATCCTTTTTTCCAGCCCCAGCCGAC
>CABQAC010000003.1 GCA_902462035.1 uncultured Eubacteriales bacterium | reverse complement strand
CCGCCATAATTTTGACCGGCTGAAAGACGCCCTGCGCGGGGTGGAGGATCAGCTGATTCTGCCCGAGCCCGCGCCGCATTCCAGTCCGAGCTGGTTTGGATTTTTGATTACCTGCCGGGATGGCGTGGACCGCAACAAGGTGGTGCCGTATATCGAAAGCAAGGGTGTGCAGACACGGATGCTGTTCGCGGGTAATCTGACCAAACACCCCTGCTTTGACGAAATGCGCGCCAGCGGCAAGGGATACCGCGTGGTGGGCGAACTGAAGAACACCGACCGGATTATGAACGATACGTTTTGGGTTGGGCTGTACCCCGGCATGAGCGACGAAATGATCGATTATATGGCAAAGACCATCCGGGAGGCCGTGGAACTTTGAAAAAGCTACTTGCTAAATTTGGCATCCACAATCGGGAAGAATTTTTTCGAGTGCTGTGGCAGTTCATCAAGTTCAGTATCGTAGGGGTGTCCAATACTCTAATTTCGCTGGGGATTTACTATATTTTTGTTTTTATCAGCGCGGACCTCTACATGTGGGGGCAGGTGGCCGGCTGGGTCGTCAGCGTGCTGAACGCTTTCTTCTGGAACAACAAGTATGTGTTTCAATCGGAACACAGCGATCTGAAAAGCATTCTTAAGCGGCTGCTTAAAACGTACATGACCTATGGCGCCACCTTTTTGCTGACCACGGTGCTGCTGTACCTGGAAGTCGAGCTTTGGAGCGTGTCCGAACTGATCGCGCCTATTATCAATTTGCTGATTACCATCCCGTTGAATTTCCTGTTAAATAAATTTTGGGCGTTTAAAAAATAATATTATTGAATGGGTGCATAGCCGTTCCTCAAATTGATCTTCAAGGTAGAAAGGATGTTGGGCACATGTCTACCAGCGTCGTGTTATTAGCTTACAACGAAGCGGAAAATCTAAGAATTCTTCTTCCGCAAATTCAAAATATTCTCGAGAAAATGGAGCTGGATTTCGAAATTTTGGTTATCGATTCAGCGCAACCTACCGACAATACGGAGGAAGTTTGCCAAGCGAACGGCGCACGATATTTACCCCAGGAAGAACCCCATTACGCCGGTGCGTTCCGCACAGGTATTCGTGCTGCAGAAAAGGAGCGTATTTTAGTACTCGATGCCGACGGATCGCATAACCCCAAGGATATTCCCGCATTGCATCGTAAATTTGATGAAGGATATGACATGGTCATCGGTTCCCGGTATGTGGAAGGCGGCAAAACCAACGATGCCAAAAGCTCTATTATGATGAGCAAGTTGCTCAACGGCGTCATGCGGATGGTGGTGGGCGTTAAAGCACGTGATATTTCGACCAGTTATCGTTTGTACGATGCCAAACAATTGAAGGCGGTGCAACTGACACGTACTAATTACGAGGTGTTGCAGGAGGTTATTCTACGGCTGAGGCTGAACAATCCCTCCTTTACCATTGGCGAGGTCCCGATCGAATTTAACAAGCGTATGTTTGGAGAATCAAAACGCCAGTTATTCAAATTTATCTGCGGTTACATATCGACGGTATTCCGTCTAATCGGCATGCGGGTGAAGGGTTAGGAGGACTTGTATTGCGCAAGGATTTTAGAGAATATTTCACGGTCAAAAACGTTTTTATTTTTTTAATGCTGTTGCTGTTTTCTGTCTTTTTCTTTGGATTGGCGTTTGGCAGAACCATTCAGAACGCGACTTTTTTTGCCAATGTTAACGACCTGTTTGCAGATTATTTTAATGTAATTTCAATGTCCAGGGACGGAGACCCTTATCTTTTCCATGCCGGGGAACGACTGAGCCCGGAGCGGGCGTATCCGCCGCTTGCTTATTTGATCTTCCAATTTTTAGGCAACCTAGTGGAAGTGACCGGCGGCAGATATTTTTGGAATACCGTAAGCGCTCGATCGCTTTTTGGGGCTTTTTGCATTATTTTTAGCTGGGCCGCTATATTGTTTTTCCAGTTCTATCATTTGATAAAGGGTAATACTGCAACAAAGTTTTTTACCGCTGTTGCGCTGATGTTGTCGGGTATTATGTTGTTTTCCCTGGAAAGAGGCAATATTGTTTTGCTGACGGTAGTGTTATGCAATTTTTTCTTAATGGGGTACCGATCGGAAAACCGGTGGGTAAGGCATTTATCGTATATAGCGCTGGCATTGGCGGCATCCCTAAAAGTTTATCCCGCGTTACTGGGTCTGCTGGTCCTGCGCCAAAAGCGCTTCCGGGAGGCCTTTTGCCTGGCGGGTTACGGCGTGCTCGCGGTTTTTGTTCCCTTTTTCTTCGTGGAGGGTGGTTTGGCCAATCTTCCGCAATTACTTGCCAATGCGAATCTCAATTCCAAGATCTATGGCGACCCTAGAACGTGTTCCCTGGAGTTAAGCCGGTTTGGTTACCAATTATTCATTCCTGTGATGCAATACCGGTGGTCCTGGGTTTTATCGTTGATGAAAGCGGGGACCCTATTGCTGACGATACTGACGCCGCTGACCTTTTGGGCGCATAAAAACCATTGGAAAATGGTCACGCAGCTGTTGCTCGCAATTATGATCTTCCCGGCAAATAATCCGAAATATGTCGGCCTTTATTTGTTTGTGGGCCTACTGTTCTTTTTAAATGAGTCACGGCGAAAATGGACGGATTACGGATACATGCTCCTTTTTGTGATGATACTGAATCCCTGCCAATTCAACTTCTTTTTGAAGGGAATCTCTTTTCTATCGCTTACCAATCTGATGATGAATGTTGGCGCATCGCTTCTGTGGGTGATTTTGACTGCGGAGGCGGTATACCGGATGGTAATTTTCTTTCGAAATATGGTTGGACGAAAAAAGGAGAAAGCAAAACCTGCCGCGGTTGACGCGCAGGTGTAACAATATGAAACGGCCTACCGGCCAAAGAACAAGGAGGCAGTGCTTTTGAAAATTCGAGTTGCCGATTATATTGCCGATTTCCTGGTGGAGAACGGTATTACCGACGTATTTTCCGTTACCGGCGGCGGCGCCATGCATTTAAATGATGCGTTGGGCCACAAGGAAGGGCTGACCTGCACGTATAACCACCACGAGCAGGCCTGCGCCATTGCGGCGGAAAGCTATGCCCGCGTGGAAAACCGGATTGCGGCGGTTTGCGTTACCACCGGACCCGGCGGCACCAACGCCATCACCGGCGTGGTGGGCGGCTATCTCGATTCTATTCCGATGCTGGTGCTGTCCGGCCAGGTGCGGTACGACACCACCGCGCGCAGCACCGGCTTGCCGCTGCGCGCTTTGGGCGATCAGGAGTTTGATATTACCAAAGCGGTTTCGTGCATGACAAAATACTGCGAAATGGTCGTCGATCCGGCCCGGATTCGGTACTGCTTGGAAAAAGCGCTTTATATCGCGCGGCATGGCCGGCCCGGTCCCTGCTGGCTGGATATTCCGCTGAACGTCCAGGGGGGGTATGTGGAAGCCGATGGACTGGCGGGATACGACCCATTGGAGTATGACCGCACGCTGCCGCTGCCGGTATCGGATGAACTGGTGGACACCATTCTCGAAAAAATCCGGCAGTCCAAACGTCCTGTGCTGTACGCGGGCAACGGCATCCGCCTTTCCGGCGGATATGACGACTTCCGCCGTGTGGTGGATAAGCTGAATATCCCGGTTGTCACCTGCTGGGACAGCATTGACGCAATAGAGGACAACCACCCCCTGTATGCGGGCCGCGGCGGCATCATGGGGGACCGGCCCGGCAATTTCGCCGTACAGAACAGCGACCTGGTTTTTTCCATCGGAAGCCGCCTGAGCATCCGCCAGGTGGGGTATCACCATGCGTCCTGGGCGCGTGCCGCCTATACCATCGTCAACGATATTGACGAGGCGGAGCTGAAAAAGCCCACTGTCCGTATCGATCTGCCGGTCCACGCGGACGCGCGGGATCTGCTCCAATTAATCGACGAAAAAATCAAGCGAAACGAGATGCTGTTCCAAGGAGAGGACTGGATCAAGCAATGTCGGACCTGGCGCGAAAAGTACCCGGTCATCCAGAAAAAACACGCGGTTTCCGCCGAGCGGGTCAATGTGTACCATTTTATCGACCGGCTGAGCAAAAGCCTGCCGGAGAATACCATCACCGTGGTGGGCAATGGATCGGCCTGCGTGGTGGGCAGCCACGGCTATACCATCAAACGCGG
Organism: uncultured Eubacteriales bacterium; assembly: GCA_902462035.1. Lineage (GTDB taxonomy): Bacteria > Bacillota > Clostridia > Oscillospirales > Acutalibacteraceae > CABQAC01. Next base: position 21,244 of record CABQAC010000003.1, on the reverse strand, counting down.
GCAGCGCTTTTTGATAAATTCCGCCATCGCTTCCATGGGTTACGACCTGCCTGCGGCCATTGGCGCGTGTATTGCTGCCGGGCGCGAGGAAATCGTTTGTATTACCGGGGACGGCAGCATGCAGATGAATCTGCAGGAACTGCAAACCATCATTCATCACCGTCTGCCTATTAAGCTGTACGTTATCAACAACAGCGGTTACCACTCCATCCGGCAAACGCAAAAAAACTTTTTTGGCGAGCCGCTGGTGGGAATCGGCGCGGACAGCGGGGACTTGAGCTTCCCGGATTTATCCAAGCTGGCGTTGGCTTACGGTTACCCCTACTTCCGGTGTGACAGCCACGATACGCTGGACCAGACCATCGACCAGGTAGCGGCCTGTGAAGGCCCGGTCATCTGCGAGATTTTTGTGACCATCGATCAGCCCTTTGAGCCCAAATCCGCCTCAAAGCGGCTGGAAGACGGCACCATGGTTTCCGCGCCATTGGAGGACTTGGCCCCCTTCCTGCCCCGTGAGGAGCTGGAAGAAAACATGTATATCCCGTTGTGGGACGAAAAGCCGTAAGCGGAAAGGGGCGGTGAAACGGGATGAAACGAGCGGTGGTCACCGGAGCGTCCGGGATGATCGGAGCGGCCCTGATTCGCCGGTTGATCCGGGAAAAGACAGAGGTGCTGGCAATCGTCCGGCCCGGATCAAAAAAGCAAGGGCAAATTCCCGCCAGCCCGCTGGTTACCGTGCTGCCCTGCCCGCTTAGCGGGCTGGACAGCCTGCCCGGCCGGGTGGACGGCGGGTTTGACGCGTTTTACCACTTTGCATGGGACGGCACTTTTGGCGAAAGCCGCGATGACGCGTATTTGCAAAACAACAATGTCCGCTGGACTTTGGACGCAGTCCGGGCGGCCCATTTGCTGGGGTGCCGGATCTTCGTCGGCGCGGGTTCCCAGGCCGAATACGGCAGGGCAGAGGGAAAGCTGCGGCCGCGAATGGCGGTTTCTCCGGAAACGGGCTACGGCATAGCCAAGTACACGGCGGGCAAGCTGAGCGCCCTTTATGCCGCGCAGCTGGGGATCAGCCATGTGTGGGGCCGGATTTTAAGCGTTTATGGGCCGGGAGACAACCCCTTTACGATGGTTTCCTCCACGGTGCAAAAGCTGCTGCGCGGGGAAAAGCCCGCGCTGACCAAGGGCGAGCAGATGTGGGATTACCTGTATTGCGACGACGCGGCCGAGGCCTTCTACCGTATGGGGGAGCGGGGATGCGACGGAGTCTATTGCGTGGGCGGCGGCCAGCCGAAGCCGCTCAAGGACTATATCACGGCCATCCGGGACGCGGTGGATCCGTCTTTGCCCTTGGGCTTTGGCGAGGTGCCGTATGGCGAAAATCAAGTGATGTTCCTGTGTGCCGATATCACCGATTTGACGGCAGATACCGGTTTTGTGCCCGCAGTGCCCTTTGAACGCGGAATTGCGCAGACAGTGCGCTGGATCCAATCGCAGGCGTGCCTGGAACCGGCATCGAAAGGAAAGAATCCAATATGAAGAAGATCAGTATTATGGTCCCCTGCTATAACGAGGAAGAAAACGTAGTACCGCTGAGCAAAGCGGTCGTGGAAATGATGGAACGGGATTTGCCGGAGTATGACTACGAACTGCTGTTCATCGACAATTGCTCCCGGGATAAGACCCGAGACTATTTAACCATGCTTTGCAGCCAGAATAAAAAGATCAAGGCAATTTTTAATACCAAGAATTTCGGCCAGTTTAATTCTCCGTTTTACGGCATGTGCCAAACTACAGGAGATTGCACCGTTTGCCTGGCGGCGGATTTTCAGGATCCGGTGGAGTTGATCCCGCAGTTTGTGCGGGAGTGGGAAGCAGGGTACAAAATTGTTTGCGGCATCAAGACCACCAGCAAGGAAAATAAGCTGATGTACTTCTTGCGCTCCTGCTATTACAAAACAATCCGTAAAATGTCCGACGTGGAACAGATTGAACATTTTACAGGTTTCGGCCTGTACGACAAGAGCTTTATCCAGGTGCTCAGGCAGCTGGACGATCCCACGCCGTTCCTGCGCGGCATCGTGGCGGAACTGGGGCCGCAGCGTAAAGAAATTCCTTATGAGCAGCCGAAGCGCCGGGCTGGGAAGACCAGCAACAACTGGTATCGCCTGTACGACGCCGCCATGCTCAGCTTTACCTCCTATACCAAGGTGGGGCTACGCATTGCCACTATTTCGGGGTTTGTCTTGTCCGTCTTGTCTATTATCGTAGCGATTGTTTATACGATTTTAAAATTGTGCAATTGGGATAATTTTCCGGCTGGAATGGCGCCGGTGCTGATCGGTGTTTTCCTGTTTGGCTCCATCCAGCTGTTTTTCATCGGCCTGGTTGGGGAGTACATCATGAGCATTAATTCCCGCGTGATGAAACGCCCTTTGGTCGTTGAGGAAAAACGGCTGAACTTTGACGAAGATAAACCGGAAGAAGAACAGCAATAAAAAAGCCGCCTGCGCATGGTTTAAAAGAACCGTGCGCAGGCGGCTTTTTTAAGCGGACCGTTTGTTAAAAAGAAAGCAGTGCCTCAAAACAGCAAGTATTCGCCACATAGCCGCAAAAGTAACAGGGCCACTGGGGTACGGACTCCATCGGCTGGCCGGCGCGGAGCGACAAGCTTTCGCCCCGCTTGACCTCGTGGCGGTAATCGATGGTCAGCTTGCGGACAAAACCGCTGTCCCACGCCGCAGGGGGAAGCACATCGCACAGCAGGTCGGCGTATTCGGTGTTGTTTAAGTGTTTGTTCTGGTCGATTCGGGCATAGCGAATAACCTCTTCGCCCACGGGGAACAACCTTTCCGGCTTGGGAATGAATAAATCGTGTTCCCGCTCCACCGGGCCGAGAAAGGGGAAGGGAAAACCCTCCGGCGGTTTGCGCAGAATCCGTTTGGTCCTGGTATCGACTAGAATCCAGCGGGAATCCATGGAAGCGGCTTCCTGCCCCGTACCGGCAAAACGCAAGGTGGTAAAACGGTGGTAGGCCGCCCGAACCGGGTAAGAGGGGACGGTGGTGAGTATCAGCCGGTCCCCCACGCGAATTTCTTCCCGAACTTCCAGCGATAACTTGGCCAGCAAAAAGGCGGTATGGCTTTGCTGGTATACCTCGTTTGTAATGCCCACCGCGCTGCAGTGGTCTGTGCTGATCTGCTGGACCTGGCGCATGATCGCACTCGCCTTCATCCGGTTATTCAGGTCGCATTCGTACTGATTTATCACAATTTCCTTTTCAAATTGTTCGGTAATCAAACCATCACCTGCTTCTATATCTTGTTCTTAGATAAAGTTGTAACAATCGGTTAAAGGTAAAAAAACAGCCGAAGGATATTGCGTCCCACGGCCATTTTGTTTGTTTTAGTCTTCGTCGTCCGTTTCCGGAGCATCCCAGTTGTGCCATACGTTCTGGACATCATCGTTGTCTTCCAGCATTTCCAGCAGGCGGTTCATCTTGGTAATGTCCTCCTCGCTGGCCAGCGTAACGGTGGTGCTTGGAATTTGTTCCACTTCGGCGGAAACGAATTCGTAGCCCTTGGCTTCCAGGTCGTCACGCACGCCGCCCAGGTCGTCCGGTTCGGTATAAATCTCGAACACGTCCTCGTCCGCCTGAAAATCTGCGGCGCCCGCTTCCAACGCGTCTTCCATCACATGGTCTTCGTCCAGGCCTTCTTTTTCGATTACGATCAGGCCCTTTTGCGAAAACAGAAAGGAAACACAGCCGCTGGTGCCCAGGTTTCCGCCAAATTTATCAAAGTAATGGCGCATTTCGCCCGCGGTTCGGTTGCGGTTGTCGGTCAAGGTCTCTACAATAACCGCAATGCCGCTGGGACCATACCCTTCGTAGGTGATGGACTCGTATTTGTCCGCGTCGCCGTCTCCGGCGGCTTTTTTAATGATGCGCTCGATATTGTCGTTGGGCACGTTGTTGGCCTTGGCCTTGGCAATGCAGTCTTTCAGCTTGGAATTAGAACTCGGGTCGGGACCGCCTCCCTCCCGAACGGCAACCGCCAGCTCACGGCCAATTTTTGTAAAGATTTTAGCGCGCTGGCCGTCTGTTTTTTCTTTTTTCCGTTTGATGTTATTCCATTTCGAATGTCCCGACATCGGTATTCCCTCCAAATTATTCACTACCCAAAATTTTAACATAAAACAGGATTCAAGGCAAGAGCAGTTTACGCGCCGCTTGGGCCGCAAGCTCTTGTTCCGCCGCGCCCACCGGGTGCTGCCCAGTCCCCAAGGCGCGAACCGTCCAGACCAGTTCGGCGTTTAGAATCGTAAAAATCATGTTCAGCTGCCGCTCCATGATTGCAACGCCTTCCTGCCCCTGGCCGTCCGCGGTCACCAGCAACACCGCTGGTTTGCGTTTGGGCAATGGGGGGCGGATGCCACGGCAGAACCTTGCGTTGTAATAGCATTGGGTTCTGTCGAGCATCGCTTTCAGCGGAGCGGGAAAGGAAAGGTTGTATACCGGGGTGGCTACCGCCAGATAATCCGCGCCGCGCAACAAAGCGTCGAACCGTGGAAAATCCGGAAGCGCGCATCCCTGGTGCTCCCGGCAAAAACCGCAGCCGCGGCAGGGCGCCATATTCCATTCGTAGGCACTGGCTATTTCCGCCTCGATACCCGCTGGCAGCCCGGCAAGAAAACTGTCCAGCAGGCGGCCGGTATTTCCGTGACGGCTGGGCGACCCGAACAGGACCGCCAGCCGCTTGTTACACAAGGAGCCGCTCCTCACAATATTCGCAGACCAGCATGTCCCCCTTGCCGGAGAACAACCGGGGCAGATAAGGTTCGGCCCCGGTAATACAGCGGGGATTTTTGCAGACATGCCGGTGGGTGGATTCCGGCCTGGGCAGCACGCCGCGGCTGGTATCCCGCAGCATGGTGGAAATCAGCGCCATTCTGGCGTACATGCCAAACTCCGTCTGGCGGAAATAGGCGGCCCGGGGGTCGTCGTCCACATCCACGGTAATTTCGTCCACACGGGGCAAGGGGTGGAGTACCCGCAATTGCGGCTTGCCCTTGCGCATTTTCGCACCGTCCAGCACATAGACTCCTTTTTGCTGCTCGTATGCTTCGGGGGAAGCGAAGCGTTCCCGCTGAATCCGTGTCATGTAAAGCACGTCCAATTCGGGCATGGCTTCATCCAGCGCGGCAACCTCCCGGAAGGGGCAGCCGGCGGCTTTCATGACATCTTTAATATAGGGGGGGACCGTCAGTTCAGGGGTAGAGATCAGTAAGAAGCGGTTGCCTGGAAAGCGGCACATGGTTTTAATCAAGGAGTGGACCGTACGCCCGTTTTTCAGGTCCCCGCACAGTCCCACACAAAGATGGTCTACTTTGCCGATTTCACTGTAAAGGGTGGTCAGATCGGTCAATGTTTGGGTGGGATGGAGGTGGCCGCCGTCCCCCGCGTTGATAACCGGGGTCAGCGAAAACAGGGATGCCGCCTTGGCGGCGCCTTCCATAGGATTGCGGATGACAACCACATCCGAATATCCGCTGACCACCCGCACCGTATCCTTTAAACTTTCCCCTTTGGAGACTGAGGAATTTTGCGGGTTGTCAAACCCGATGACCTGTCCGCCCAGACGAAGCATGGCGGCCTGGAAAGACATCTGTGTCCGGGTAGAAGGCTCGTAAAACAACGTCGCCATAACCTTGCCCCTGCAGCACTCGGCGTACGCGCCCGGGTTCTTGCTGATTTGGTCCGCCAACCGGAGAATTTCATCCAGCTGGGGCAGGGGGAGCTCGTCCAAATCGATCAAATGCCGTAATGCCATCTGTACCCGCCTTTCCATCCGCCGCTTTGCCTGGGCATTTCGGCAGATTTCGTGTTTTTTTCGTTCCTCATTGTACCACACAATTGTACTTTCACCAATAGTCTTCCTGCTGTTTTACGATAAACCCCTTGCATTTTTTGATGGAATAAGATATAATTTCTCATGCGGCCTAAATGATGCTGTTCGCAGCAATTTCAGGCGCGATCAAAACACCTGCCGGTGTGATGGAATTGGCAGACGTAGTGGACTCAAAATCCACCGGTGGCGACACCGTGCCGGTTCGAGTCCGGCCACCGGCACCAAACCAATATAATCCGAACCCAATCTTCCCCGTGGGAGATGGGTTCGGATTATTGCTTTTCTTCGATAAGTTTGAAGATACTCATTTCCGCAACGGCATCGTTAAACGCCCGGAATCCAAACCAAGAGGGCCACGAAAGAAGAAAGTCCAATAAACAAAGAAAAAGGGGCGGCGGTATCGTTGTGTGATACCGCCGCCCCTGTGCGTTAGTTAATCCTTATTGCCCTTTCTATTTTCCCGTGATTGATTCGCTTCGCGCTGCGCTTTCCATTCGGCAAACTCCCGCTGCCCTTCCTCGCTTTCGTAGAAGGACAGAATATCGGGCAAAATGCAGCGTGCGATGGTTTCAATCTTGTACTGCGGAATGTCGGTGTTATTGATGAGTTTTTTCCTTCTGCCCAAACAGCTACCTCCATGTTTCATATTAAGTTTTCAAGGTACAAAGCGGTCTTTACCGCTGGTGATTTTTCGTGTGGTCTTGCCTCCTTTGCTGTAAATCGCGACGTAGCTCCGGCGGTATGCTTTCCACAAACCGTCGAAGCTGCTCATTTTCCTGTTTCAGTTTTGCGATTTCAAGCTGCTTCTTGATGCTGCCATCGTCCTTGACCTTTTCTTTCAACCCCGCGTTCTCCTGCGTCAGATAGTCAATAGTGGCTTGATACTTTTTCATCTGCCCCAAATGGCTTTCCAGCCGGAAAAAATAAGGAACGACCATCGCAAGGATTTCCTCTCGCTTCTTCCCGGCGTTCATCACCGTGATTTCAGACAGCGCCTTTTCAATGGATTTCTGCTGCTGCGTCAGCGTAATTGACTGCTTAAACAGCCATGTGGGAATGTGCTTGCGCTTGGTGACAAGGGCGCTTTCGCTCCGCTTGAGGATGGGGAACTGTTTTTTCATGTGAGCGTGAAACTCGTCCTGCCATTTGGATAGCTGCGCCCGGTTGCCCAAAATCTCTTTGGCGGACAGCCGCCCGTCCTCGGTGATTGGCGTAAAACAGAGATGTAGATGTGGCGTTTTCTCGTCCATGTGTACCACCGCAGAGAAGATATTATCCCGCCCGATCTTCTGCTCCATGAACGCCACGGCTTCGGTGAAGTAGGTCTGGACCTCTTTCTTGTCTTTGCTTTTGAAGAACTCCGGGCTGGCAGTGATGATGGTATCCACAAACATAGTGCTGTCTTTGCGTGTCCTGCAGCCAGCCGCCTTAATGCGGTTGTCGATCTCTTTTCGGTATTTTTGTGTTGGCTGGATAATGTGAAAATTGTATTTGCTCTTGCTCATATCAATATCCGGGTTGCTGGCGTACTTCTCCTTGGTGCGCTCGTGGTGGGCCTCCAGCGCCCCGGCTGGCCCCGCCTTATGCTTGGCGAAGCGTAGAATCGCGTGTTGTGCTTTTTGCGCCATTGTACATCCTTGTAGAAAAATAGAACCCCGTTTCCGGGGCTTTGAATGAGTTTATATTACCTTCTTGTTTTCGAGGTTGAAAAGCCTTGTGAAATCAAACCTTTCCAGCCTCAACTTTTCCACGCTTCGCCCTCTTTTTGCGGGCGTATTCGGCCTTCTGCGTCTTCTGCGCCTCATGCCCGCAGGCCGCGCAGTATTTGGCGTTGTTGGAGGTGGAGAAAAAGGTTTGGCCGCAGCGAACGCACCGTTTTAATGCGTCCCTCTGAAACAAAGCCGCTTCCAATCCTTTCCCTTCCTCGTGCTTTAGCAGCACATGACGGAAGAACTTGCAGCAGACGGAATAGGAAATGCTCTGCGGGCAAGTTACTTCCTCGCCCCCATCCAAGTAGAGGCAATTTCCGTTATCATTGTAGCTGCATAGTCCCTTAATGAGCCTCACCGCCTCCCGGCGCTGCTTGCCCGTCATGCGCGGCAGAGAACCGTTAGTCGCTTGCTCAATGGGCGGAAAATCTTTGATGTTGAACATTCACACCTCTTTCTCTTGATTTTAGGGCAGCAAAAAGCCGCGCCCGTCATTGCTGACTGCGCGGCTTAACCCTTACTCTTGTATTCCTTGAACTTCTTTTTGACGGTTTCAATCCGTTTGATGACCCCGCTGTGATTTTTGTACCCCAGCTTGTCCGCAATCTCAACATAAGAATATCCGTCCTGCCGAAGCTGGACGATCTGCCTGTCTTTGTCTGAAAGCGTGGCAAGGAACCGTTCAGCAAAGTCTTTGGCAATCACATATGCCTCAACATTCTGCGTGGCGTCGGGGATGTAGAAGATGCTGCCGTCCTCGTCCTCTTCAATTAATTCTTCCAGCGAAATCGTCTGCACATTTTTGGAGCGCGTATGATACCATTTTCGCTGAAAATCAATGCGGACATTGGTTTGCCAAGGTTCAGAGTCCTCGTCGCATGGCATTTCACGGACAACATCTAAGATGGGCTGCCAGCCCTGTTCCTCAATTGCCCGCTTGACTACCTTACTGAAAAGTTCCCGTATGTATTCCGGGTTGGGCAACGGTATCTGCGTCCCCGGCTTCATACGGAAAAGCGCCTGCACGCCCCACCCTGTTTCCTTTTCGATAAGGGTTGCCCAGAGAGGCAGGGCATAGGACAAGCGCCATATCGGGGAATAGCCGGTGTAATGTTCCTTCCAGCCGCCAAAGCCGAAATGTGGAAACGCCAACGAAGCGGTAGCGTCCATGATTTCCTTCAAAAATGCGTCGCCGGATATTAAATCCATCGCTTCATCGGACGACGCTATTTCCGAGAGGCAGCGCGGCAGAGCATTCAGCGCGGGACACCGTGCGATTAGATCGGGCGGCAAGAGATAGACGAGGGGCAAATAGCGGATATTGCTGTCAAGGGGAAATTGGACAAGCATGGGGAAACCTCCTTTCCAAAAGATTAAAATAAGGTCATCTATTATATTTACGACATAAGTATATACCAAATGTTCCTCTATTTCAAAAATATTTTAGAGGCGAAGAAATTGCTTGTCTCATTTTGAAGAAAAGGGCTTGCGTAATTTCGCTCAAGCGAATATACTAATAGTGAGTTATTATAAGCTGTAAAACCGCATTGAGGTGTAGCAAGTGAATGGATATATAACAGTTCAAGAAGTCGCTGAAAAATGGGGCGTGACGCCGCGACAAGTTCAAATTCTATGTAAAGAGAATCGAATCGCTGGAGCGACGCGCATGAGCCGCATTTGGATTATACCGGAAAACGCGGAGAAGCCGACGAGCGATAAGCGGACACAGAACCGGAGGACAAAATGATGCTACCACGCACCATGTATAAAAAACAGAATATCGACTTATCCTCCGCCCCTTGGACAATGCATGAGTTTTTTGCAGGGAGCGGGCTGGTTGCGTATGGTCTAAAGGGAATGTTCGCGCCTGTTTGGGCTAACGATATCAGCGAACAAAAAGCGGCTGTTTATGAAGCCAACTTTGGCGACGATCATTTTGAACTTGGAGATATTAAAGATATTAACGGTCATAACTTGCCGTTTGCTCATTTATCGTGGGCAAGTTTTCCCTGTCAAGATTTATCCCTTGCGGGCTCAATCGGCGGAATCCATGCGTCCCGGAGCGGCTTAGTTTGGGAGTGGCTGCGCGTGCTGGACGAGATGGATACGCCGCCTAAAATTCTGCTGTTGGAGAATGTGTCCGGCCTGCTTTCAACAAATGGGGGCGACAATTACCGAACGCTGCACATGGCTCTTGTCGAGCGCGGCTTTAATTGCGGCGCTATTGTGCTCAACGCATCCCATTTTGTTCCCCAATCCAGACCGAGAGTGTTTATTATCGCTGTACAACGGGATTGTGAAATACCAAAAGACTTAATGGGCGACGGCCCGTGCTGGCTCCACAGCAAAACAGCAACCGACTTGGGACGCTCTTTACCGGGCTGGATATGGTGGAAAACTGAAAAGCCGCCGCGCCGCCACAAAACCTTAAAAGATGTCATTGAATATGATGCTCCTTTTGATAAAGACAATGTTTTGCGGCTTGTCCCGGCGCGCCATCAGGCAAAACTGGACGAACACGATCTTGTCTATGCGACAGGGTATCGGAGGACGCGCCACGGCGAGCAACAGCTTGAATTGCGTTTTGATGGGATTGCGGGTTGCCTACGGACGCCAGAAGGCGGCAGCAGTAAACAATATTTTGTAATGAAGAAAAACGGCGAGACCCATGCTCGGCTCCTAACCGTCAGAGAAGCGGCGCGGTTAATGGGAGCGCCGGATAGCTTTATTCTCCCCGGCAGCTACAACGACGGCTACAAGGCTATGGGCGACGCAGTCGCCATGCCCGTAGCGCAGTTTATTGGAGAAAGATTTTTAACAAAAATTGCGGAGGCTGTATATGATGATTAGTCCCGAAGAAAGGCTGAAAGCATTTCAAACGGAAAACAATATTTTTACCAAAGGCCCGTTATCACTGGTCATTCAGTTTACTCGTTTGGTTCGTGACAAAGAGTTTCCGCTGAACCCAGACGACTTTCAAACCAGTAGTAAGGGACAAGTCGCCGGGCTGGGCGGCGCGAACTTAAAGAAGATACTGAAAGAGCATGGCATTACCCAGCAGCTATCCTCGGAGGGCGGCAGAACCAGCCGGGGAAGCATGGGTATTATGATTAAGTATGTTGATTTTCTTAATGCGTGGAATGCGGAGGCCGCAGTTGATTTTTCTGTTGTTGAAGCGTTTTGGGCGGAGCAAGTCAAAGAATACTTCCGCAATCAACCGTTTGTGCTTACGGCAGATACTTCCAAAACGATAGGCGCAAATTTGGACGAACTGTTTGAGCAGGCGAAAAAGCGTCAGACGCAGAATCCGGGGACGCAATACCTCGGAACGGTGTTGCAGCATTTAGTTGCGGCGAAACTCTGCCTCATCATGCCGGAAGGCTCTTTTGAGATACACGGCGCTTCCGTTGCCGACGCGCCGACTGAACGCAGCGGCGATTTTGTTATCAACAGCACCATCATCCATTGCACTACGATGCCCGGCGCTCTGCTGATAGAGAAATGCAAGGCCAATGTGCGCGGCGGCTGTCATCCCGTTATCATCACGATTTTTGATCGGGTACATACGGCGCTAAATCTTGCGGAGGATGCTGGGCTGGCCGGACGGGTTGAAGTATGGGATATCCAGCAATTCTTATCCGCGAATGTTTATGAGCACAGCTTCTTTGACGAGGACAAGCGTAACTCCACGCTCTCGGACATTATCAGCCGCTATAACAATATTGTGCTTGAAGCTGAAACTGATCCCAGCCTCCGTATTGAGTTTGAAGCAAGGTGATTTGTTGTGGCAGATGTTTTCGATCAAGAAAAGCGCTCGGATATTATGCGGCAAGTCAAGTCGAAGAAAAATAAGTCTACCGAACTTCGGTTGATAGAGGTATTCAAGCAGAACGGTATTACTGGCTGGCGGCGAAGTTATCCGGTGAAAGGGCATCCCGATTTTGTGTTTCCAAAGCAAAAAGTCGCCGTGTTTGTGGACGGTTGCTTCTGGCATGGACACGATTGCCGGAATACCCGCCCCGCCGAACATCAAGAGTACTGGCAAAAGAAACGGGAACAGAATATGAAACACGATCAAGAAGTAACCGCCATGTTTGAGGCGCGAGGCTGGACGGTTTTGCGGATTTGGGAGTGCGAATTGAAGAAGAAAAACCTAGATCAAACGATTGTGAGAATAAACGCTGTAATTGGCATTGTCGTTGATAATTAAAAACCTCAAGCGAGGAGGTGGATATTTTGGGGTGTACTGCGATTGATTTATTCTGTGGTTGTGGCGGAGTTACAGAAGGGCTAAAACAGGCGGGGTTTACGGTTATTGCGGCAGTGGACAATGACCCAATATGTTGTGAAACATATAGGCTAAATCATCCGGAAGTGCACCTTCTTCAAAAAGATATTTGTAAGACAAGTGCGCGATCCCTCAAAATGATATTAGGCAAGCAAAAACTTGATCTGCTTATCGTATGTGCTCCCTGTCAACCATTTAGTAGCTTAAATAAATCGACCAAACCAGATGACAGAGTGTACCTGATATTGCAATCCGTACGTTTTGTAAAAGCGTTAAAGCCCAAATTTGTTTTTTTTGAAAATGTACCAGGCTTGACAAAGAATTCTGCTGTGCTTAGTCAGTTGAAATCTGAATTTACCAAGTTGGGTTATATTCTTAGTGAAGCACAGCAAGTTGATGCTGCTGATTATGAGGTACCACAACGCCGGGTGCGCTGCGTGATTGTGGCCTCTAAAAAGCACCCTATCGAATTGCCGCCGCCAATCACTCCTGCGGGGCACAGAATGACAGTCCGAGACACAATAGAGACTTTGCCAATTGCAAGTTTTAACAATCCTCAAGACTCCCTTCATGTTTGCAGAAAGCACAGTAAAATCACCCTAGATAGACTCCATCATATTTCACATGATGGAGGAAGCCGGAGTGAACTTCCTAACGAATTAGTATTACCTTGTCATAAAAAGCTAGATGCCGAAGGAGAAATGACCCACTATTGCGATGTTTACGGACGCATGCGATGGGACACGGTTGCGCCCACTCTAACTACAGGCTGCACTGATGTGACAAAAGGACGATATGCCCATCCTTGCTATGATAGAGCAATTACATTACGTGAGGCGGCATTACTACAAACTTTTCCTGCAAATTACCGCTTCTACGGGAATTCAGGGCAAATTGCTAGACAAATTGGTAACGCTGTTCCTGTAAATTTGGCCAAAAATTTGGTTGCAATCTTTTTAAATCGCAAGGAGGGAAAATCATGATTTATACGCCTAATCAACAAGAGGCACTAGATTATCGAGATGGAAACTTGCTAATAATTGCATGTGCCGGCAGCGGAAAAACACAAGTTCTTTCTCGTAGAATTGCTCTCCTTATTTCCGAAGGTGTGCCAAGAGAAAGCATAATAGCATTTACTTTTACCGACCTCGCTGCGGGAGAATTAAAGTCTCGGATTAGAAAAGAAATGGCTATCTTGCGCGGTGAAGGGCGGCTTGATGACGCTTCTTTAGGTGAGATGTATATTGGAACAATTCACAGCTTTAGTCTTCAGCTTCTGAAAGAAATAAACGCGCATTATCGAAACTATGATATCATTGATGAAAAGCGTCAAGCGGCTATTATTGTTTCAAAATATCGCGATTTTGGGCTTGACATACTCCAAGGCTCCAACTCAAAGATTGAGACTATTCGGCGTTTTATTGAAACACTAAACATAATATATCGCGAGAAGATTGATGTCGATTCGCTTGGAAACCCGGATCTGATCGAATCCTTTCATCGTTATCAGAACTATGTAAAACAGCAACCAAATTATTTTCTTACTTTTGATGAAATCATTGCCGAATTGTCCAATGTCATGGAAAGTAATGATGCAATTCGCACACGTGTACAGGGGCGATTTAGCAATATTTTTGTGGATGAATATCAAGATGTGGATGACCGGCAAGAAGAGTTAATTCGCTTGCTAAGTAACAACGGTCAGGCGGCATCTGTTTGCGCCGTTGGTGATGATGACCAAGCAATTTATAGGTTTAGAGGTGCGACGGTAACCAATATCTTAACATTTGAAACAAGATACCCTGCTGTAAAGCGAGTTACTTTGTCTAGTAATTTTCGATCTACACACGCAATTGTAGAAATTGCAAACGCTGCCGTAACAGGTCAACGTATTGGTCGTAGAAATATCCAAGGATTGCGCCATCGTTTACCTAAAACCATGGAAGCGAAGCATTTAAATAATAGGACTAATCAGTTTGAAGAGACAATGGCAGAGCACGGAGATGTGTGGAATTGTACCTTTAGCAGTGAAGACCAAGAAGCCACATTTGTTGCAGATAAGATACAAGAATTAGTCGGCTATCCGTGGCAGTCCGAAAATGCTGTGCGGGGGCTATCTTGGGCAGATGTGGCAATTTTATGCCGCAGTTTAAACTATACACAGGCTATTACTAGCGAACTTGATCGCAGAAGTATTCCGTATACTATAAAAGGCTCTAAAGGTCTGTTTGAAAGCAGAGAAATTCAAATAATACACGCTACATTTTGCCTTCTGTTTAGCTGTCAATATGTTACGCCTAATCCCGATAGATATGATGGATATATTTTTCATGATGAAGCGGAAACAAGAACCTTGATTCGCGTGAATGTTGATTCCCTGCGAGATAATGGCATATGCCCTCACGCTGATAGCAATATTTTGTTTAGCTGGATTGCTCAGAAAAAAGTGTTATTCCAACGTATGCAGAATCCAGAGGAACGGATTCGTTATCGTTTGAGCCGCCGTTTATTTCCGCAAGAATTGTTTTACGAACTGCTAGAAACGCTCGGAGCCAACCAAACGGAACTTCCAGAAAACGTTCTATATAATTTAGGACGCTTTAGCGAATTGATTTTGGATTTTGAATCGGTTCATCAATGGGTGACTCCCTATGACATGGGTGACTTCGCCTATTATTTGGGATATTGGGCAACGCGAGAGGCTAACGACATTCGACATCGAGATTTAGGCGCACAAGATGCTGTGCAAATTTCTACCATACATCAAGCAAAGGGATTGGAATGGCCTGTCGTATTTCTACCCACACTAACCAATCGCCGCTTTCCTTCGCAACGAAGGACTCGAGGTGTTGAGCACCTATTAAACGGAGATGAATGCGTTGGTCGCTTTAGTGCTGCCAATGGCACAGATGAGGCACAGGAGCGGTTTGATGAAGAGCTACGCCTTTGGTATGTCGCTTTGACTAGAAGCAAGAAATTTCTTTTTATAAGCGGTTTAGAGTATCCTCGTACACACACATCCCAATTTGCTTTAAACATTCAGCACAATTATGTGTGTACGGACCCCATGGCTATGTTTGATAGGCCGAATCGTGTTGCACCAGCGATTCCTGTGGATGCGACTATCTTACCTACTAATTTTAGCGACCTCCGATATTATTGGGAATGTCCCAAAGATTATTTGCTACGTAGGCTAATGGGATTCAGTCCAGGCGTGAACGAGAGCTATGGTTATGGTCAACAAATCCATAATTTATTAGCTCTATTACATGATGCTCTCCCGCAACAAAATGTAGATGATACTTGGATAGAATCCCAAGTTGATAGGCATTTCAATTTGCGCTATACCCGGGGTGAACCACTGGAAGCAATGAAAGCAGCAGCTAAGCGCATCCTCAAAAACTACCTACATGATGATCCAGAGCTTCGCAGGAAAGTACTTCACGCTGAAAAGCCATTTGAGTTTATTATCGGAGAAGCCATGATTAGCGGAACAATTGATCTTCTGAATAGGGCAGATTCTATGAGTGGCAATGACGCCCAAGTAGAAATTGTCGACTTCAAAACTGGACGATCTGGAGACGATTTAGCCGCTCAAGAAAGGCTCGCGCACGTCCGACAACAATTACAGTTGTATGCCATTGCAACCCATGACGCGCTTGGACTTGAACCGTTAAGGGCGACAGCGCATTTCTTGTATTCGAATCAAGATCATCATAAAGAAGATGTGACACTAAACGAGCACGAAGTTGATTTAATGAAACAGCAAATTTCTGATACCGTTGAAAATATAAAACAAGGGGTATTTCCTAGGTGCGAATCTACAGTAAAATGCGCTTCTTGTGATTTTAAATCTATTTGCTCTGGCTCAAGAAGATAACGATAAGAACGCATATACCTACTATCACTTTCTGAAACCGAACAGACTTTTTGCTCATGCTCATTCGCAAAAACCTGTCCGCTTCCCTGCCGAACAAAACGAGTGTGTCCATCATGCGACACCCTCATTTTGCCCGTCAGCCGTGGCAGCAGGTATAACACACTACACCTTGCAAGCAAGGTTGTGTGCCAAAGGGCGGCTTATCGCCCCCTTTGGAAACCCCCAGTTTTGTCGGAAATGGTATCCACTTGCCCCGCAAGTGTGACCGCATTCCCTCCAAAACGCAAAGCAAAGACGGCGCGATCTGTCCTCCCTGTCGGACAGCCGCGCCGTTTTCTTTTGCCATTCCGCCCGCTTTCGCAGTCGGAAAAAACTGCCGCCGCGTCTATACAAGCGCGGCGGCAAGTTCACATCAAATTATTCGGAATAATTTTGATAAATGGGTTGCAATATTGTATAATTCGGGTTATAATGGAAACAACTCATATTGGAGGTTTTGAAGATGAAAGAAGTGGGTAAACGGTTGAAATATCTGCGTGAGAGCATCGGCGTTTCACAGGTGAAACTGGCGGAAGCCATCGGCTCTACGCAATCCAGCGTCAACCGATACGAAAACGGACAATCCACCCCGCCGATTGATATATTCCGCCGCTATGCAGATTACTTCGATGTGTCATTGGATTATATTTTTGCCCGGACGGACAAGCCGCAGGGCGTGACATACGAGTTTAAGCCCAAGGTTGCGCCCGATAAAGAGGAAATGCGCCGCTTTATTGAAATGTGTTTCGACCCGGAATCTCCTATGAACGAGAAGCTAAAGGAAACCTTGTTTATGATGATGGAGGGTGAGAAATGCAAGAAAAACGAAAAATGATTACCCTCCCTTGCGACTGCAAATGCTGTATGTTTGTGATTGAAAAAACAGTATGGGAGGATGGCGACATCGACTATAATATTTCCATTCAAGATTCCAGATACGACCATAACTACAATACGCTGTGGGGACGAATCAAAAGGGCCGCGAAGATTCTTTTCGGCAAACCCATCTATTACAACGATATTCACCTTGAGGGAACGGAAACTTTTCAGAAGTTTGTTGATGATATGAGCCGACTTGCAAAAGAAAATCTTGACGGGGAGGCGAAGCCATGAAAGCTGTTATTTACGCCCGCTATTCCTCCGACAGCCAGCGCGAGGAATCCATTGAAGGGCAACTTCGGGAATGTACCGCTTTTGCAGAGAAGAACGGTATCACGGTTTTGCGCCACTACATAGACCGCGCCTTTTCTGCCAAGACTGACAACCGCCCGGAGTTTCAGAACATGATAAAGGACAGCGGCAAAAAGCTGTTTGACATGGTGATTGTCTGGAAGCTGGACAGATTCGCAAGAAACCGCTATGACAGCGCCCGGTATAAATCCACTCTGAAAAAGAACGGCGTCAAAGTCGTGTCCGCTACCGAGATTATTTCCGATGGAGCAGAGGGCATTATCCTTGAATCCGTTCTTGAGGGTTATGCGGAATACTACTCCGCTGATCTCTCCGAAAAAGTTATTCGCGGTATGACGGATAACGCCCTCAAATGCAAATACAACGGCGGCACGCTTCCTATCGGTTATGTGATTGACGAGGAACAGCACTTTCAGCTTGACCCGCTGACCGCGCCGTTCATTTTAGAAGTGTTCAAACGATACGACGAGGGCGCGACCATGACGGCTATCCGCGACTGGCTCAACGAGCAGGGCATGAAGAATACACGCAACCAGCCCATGACCTACAACAGTGTTCAGCATTTATTGAATAACCGTCGCTACATAGGAGAGTTTAGGTATCGGAATGTCGTCGTCCCGGAGGGGATACCCGCCATTGTTCCCAATGACTTGTTTGAACGGGTTCAAGAGAAAATGGCAAAGAACAAGAAAGCCCCTGCCCGGCATAAAGCGGAGGAAGATTATCTGCTGACAACAAAACTCTTTTGCGGCTACTGCAGCGCTTACCTTTGCGGCGAGAGCGGGACAAGTCACACAGCCAAAGTCTACCGCTACTACAAATGCGTATCCGTTAAAAAGAAACGCGCCAACTGCAAGAAAAAGCCTGTCAAAAAAGACTGGCTGGAAGATTTGGTTGTTGACGCTACTATGAAGATGGTCATGGACGATAAAGCCATTGAAGCCATTGTATCTATGATTATGGATTTGCAGGATAGGGAGAGTTCCAATCTTCCGCTTTATGAACAACAGTTGCAGGAGGCCAACACAGGCATACAAAACTTGCTCAACGCCATTCAGCAAGGCATCCTCACAAAATCCACAAAAAGTCGTCTGGAAGAATTAGAGGCCACAAAAGAAGATTTGGAAATCCGCATTGCAAACGAACAGTTAGTGAAGCCCAAAGTAAGCGCCGAGTTTGTGACCTTCTGGCTGCATCGTTTCCACAAGTTGGATGTGCGGCAGCAGTCCCACCGCAAGATGCTGATTGATACTTTCGTAAATGCAATCTATCTTTTTGACGATAAGGTTGTTATCACTTTCAACTACAAAGACGGAACAAAAACAATCACTTTTGAGGATGTGAAAAACGCACTTTCTAAAGAAAATATGGGTTCGGATTTGGATTGCCTCGGTGCACCACGTCGCCGCAAGCTGCATATCGCTTGCGGCGACTTTTTTACAAAAGTCGCCGGCGCGCTCATTTCGCTGCGTCTCCTCTCCGAAAAAGGTCACGCTGCGCCTTCGCTGCTCGCTTGTAAACGCGTGCGCGACGTTCCGGCTTGCTACCAACCTTTTTCGGGTACGTGGGTTCAAATCGTTATCAAAAAATGCCGAGAGATCTTTTTTATCTCACCCTTACAAATCAAAGCACAAACTTTGATACAAAAATAGCCTTCCATTTTGGAAGGCTGTTTTTGCGTCTATGCGCGGAAACCGAGTATTCATGCGGTTGCCGAGCTTTTTTATTTCTGAGCAAGGCCGGAGCAGCGGTGCGAAACGCCCATGCCCGCTATAATAGCCTAGCCAGGGTGAAAAATGGAAGCGCCTAGTCCCACAATAAAAACAGGATACAGATAAATGAGAAGCTGATGGATTGCTAAAACATATCCCTCGGCTTATGTCCTATTGAAGAAACAGGCTGATAATCTATGTTATGAGAGATAATCGGTTCAGAGGTCCATAAAAATAGACGAAAAAAGAACAAAGAGGAGTGAAGTAGATTATGTGGTTATGATTATGCCATAATTCACGGGCCGAAACACATTGAGAAATTTTGTTAAATATAGTATAATATTGAAGATGAGCAGCGAGAAAGGGGGGATACTGGTGTTAAACGTTGCAATCTGTGATGATGAATCTGTTTTTGTAGACCATCTTACAGGACTGTTAAACCAATACGCCGAAGAAACCGGCAGGAATATAAAAGTGACGTCTTACTATGATGGACTGGAACTGATTGAAAAATATGATCCATCCATAGACTTGATTTTTCTGGATATACAGATGAAGCTGTTAAACGGTCTGGCAACGGCAGAGCGCATCCGGCAAAAGGACGAAAAGGTGAGTATTATTTTCTTAACAACGCTAACGCAATACGGTTTAGAGGGATATAAATATCAGGCATCTGACTACATCATTAAGCCGATTCAATATATTCGATTAAAGGCTGAAATAAACCAATGGCTGAAACAGCACAGAAAAGAGAACGCCCCGAGCATCGTGATTTCTAACGATACGGGGCGATGCAAGGTAATGTTAAATTCGCTTTCCTATGTGGAAACCTCGGGACGCAAACTTCGCCTTCACACGGAAGAGGGTGAGGTTATGTGCAACAAAAGCATGAAAGAGATGGAAAATGAGCTGTCAGACAGAGGGTTTGCACGCTGCCATACCAGTTGTCTTGTGAATCTTCATTATGTGAAAAACGCCAATGGGAAAGACCTGCAAGTGCAGCTTGTAACAGGAGAAACCATTCCCATCAGTCAGCCAAAAAGGAAAGCGTTTATGGAGAGATTGGCGGACTATTGGGGGAATATATTATGATGGAACTGTATCAACTAATGGATTTATTGGTAACCGTAACGGAGACTTTTTCCCTGTGCGCGTTGCTTTCCTGTTTTTTAAAAGAGCCGAGATTTAAAAAAGATATATCGTTCATTGCTCCGTCAGTCATTTTGTTTTTGGTGGCATTTATAGCAACGTGGTTTTCGGACATAGGGGCATTAAAAATATTTTTGGTGATGGGAATAGCCTTTTTGATGACAATATGTTGCTATAGGGATTCGGTCATATCGATTATTGTTACTTTGGAAATATGGTTTACTTCTTTAGTGATATTGCCGGAAAGAGTACTATTTGTATTGGCGAGTTGGTTGTGGGAAGGGGATATTTTCGTTGTTATAAACGGAACAGAGATGATAAAATGGCAAATATATGTTTTGAATATCCTGATACGGTTATTGGTGCTCATTTGTGTTTATGAGCTGTTAAAGGGATTTGAGTACAAGATACGGATGGGTGATTTGATCGTATTAACCGTTGACTTTTTAGTTGTGCTGATTCTGTTCTTTATTTCGCTATATTCATTTTTGAACTTGGATACAATCGTGCTGCACACCATAGATGTGGTTACAATGGCTTTCAGTTTTATGTTTATGATACATTTTCTTTATTCAAAGAACATATTTCATTTGCGTGAGCAGGAACAGAAAGATCAAATGCAGATCACGCATCTTCATCAGCAGTACACGTATTATAGGGATAAGCTAAAGGCGGAAGAAAGAATTCGGAGCATTTATCATGATATGAAGAACCATTTGCTTGTATTGGAAGGCAGCCAGGGTACGGACTTTACCCGGCAGATGGTCGAAAAAATACATTCACAGATAGCAGATTATGAGAACTATATCCATACGGGAAATGAGTTTTTGGATATTATCATCCGGGAAAAAGCAACCGTTGCAAAAGAAGAGGGAATTGATTTTAATGTGCTTGTACACTTCGAGGATGGCTCGTTTGTAGACGCCCTGGACATAAGCGCGATTTTTGGAAACGCGTTAGACAACGCGATAGAGGCCAGCGAAAAACTTCCGCAGGAGCAGCGGCTGATTACCGTAAAAGCTGAACGAAGGCAGGATATGCTGGTGATTATTGTAAGCAACAATACGCGGTCTGGCATACCTGTCCCGAAACGGACCAGCAAAGCCGATTCTTTTTTGCACGGTTTTGGTCTGTCAAATATCCAGAAGGCTGCCGAAAAATACGGTGGGCAATCCAGCACCAAAATAGAAAATGGAATTTTTACCCTGCAACTTATCCTTCCTATTCCAACATGATACATTTTATTTTATGAATGGGCGCTGCTTCTATTGGCAGCGTCCATTTTTATTATGCTTTAGCAAGTAGGGTACATAGCGAAGCGTTGTACCCTACAAAAAACCACCCGCTAGGCGGGTGGGATTAGGAGC
>CABQAC010000002.1 GCA_902462035.1 uncultured Eubacteriales bacterium | reverse complement strand
TGCGCCAGCCGCACATCGCCCTCAGAGGGCAGTGCGCCGGATTCCGGCTGCAGCAGGCACACCACGCCGGTCACATCCCCGGCCGCCATGATCGGCGCGGCCACCGAGGCATAACGCTCAAGAGCCTCCACCGGCTGCAGATGCTCCGCCCCGCCTGCGCGTGCCACATAGACCTGCCGCCCCTCCATCAGCTCATCCAGCTGCGCGGACACCCGCCGGTCATAAAATTCCTTGCGGCTGCTGCCGGCGGCGGCGATCACATGGTCGCGGTCGCAGATCAGCACTGTCATATTACAGGCGCGGGAAAGAACATCGGCATACTGCACGGCAAAGGGAGACAGCTCCCCCACCGGGGAATACTTCTTAAAAACGACCTCTCCGTCCCGCTCAGTGAAAATTTCCAGCGGGTCGCCGCTGTTGATAACATTGACAGTAAAGACCTTGTCCGCACGCTTTGCGGACTTTTGGGTAATTACGATATCCTTACTGTCATGCGGAAAATTTACGGTATCCTCCCCGGCAGTCGGCGTATCCAGCCGGAGAAGGGTATCCACATCCGAACGCAACCGGATGCAGACCCGCCCCTCATAGACGGTAATACGCTCCACGATCAGCCCGATATCCCGTCGATCCAGCTTCGGCTTGCGGAGGATATTTTCAAAGACATCCATTACCGTTTTCGCCTTGCGATTGGTCTCCAGCAGCATATTGCGCCGGTCGTTGGTTTCCAGCAGCTGCTTTTCCAAGCCTTCAATGCGCCCGGTCAGTTCTTTCTCAATATCCGCATAGGCTTCTGTAATAATGGCTGCTTCGCTTTCGGATTTTCCCATGGAATCCAGCACCTTGCGCTTGTATATTGTCTTGAGCTGTTCTTTAGCGCTTTGCAGCTGCTGGTCCAGGTTTTCCATCGTCAAGCCGATCTGTTCCTCCCGATCCGGCTGATCGGCGATAGCGGCTTTTAACTGCTGCAGCATAGCGGCGCTGTTATCCTGCACCCGCCGGATATACCGCCGCAGCAGCTCGTCCAGCTGATCCACCCGGATATGGTGGGAGGTGCAGCCCTTGCGCCCCCGGCGGTGATAGGTGCCGCAGGTGTAAGCGGGTGCCAGATCCGGGCGGGACATGGAAAACATCGGGCTGCCGCAATCCCCGCAGAACAGTACCCCCGAATAGTCGGTGGCGTACTTTTTCTCTCCCCGATAGTTGCTTTTGGAGCGCTGCTTGAGCTGCTCCTGCGCATAGAGGAAGGTGCGTGTATCCACGATCGGATCGTGGACATTTTCAAAGACGATCTGCTCCTCCGTGTCTACACGCATATCTTTGCCGTTGATGCCTTTGCGTGTATACTTTTTCTGGCGCAGCGTGCCGATATAAAAATCGTTTTGCAATGTGCTGCTGATGGTGACAATGCTCCAGTCGTTCTTCGCTTTTAGCTTTGTGTGGAGTCCCTCCGCCTCCTTTTGGGCGATCTCGTTAGCCCGTGGGGTCGGGATGCCCTGCTCCGTCAGGTAGTTGGCAATTTTTTTGTAGCCCCATCCATTGGTATACAAGCGGAAGATCTCCCGCACGACCTCGGCGGCAGGAGGATCGATCTCATAGGTCATTTCTTTCGTGTTTGTGATGCGGTAGCCATACGGCACAGCACAGATCCATTTACCGTTCTTTTGGCGGTTGGCAATGATCTGGCGGGCTTTTTTGGAGGTTTCCGTGACCGGCATCTCGTTTACCAGGAATTTCACCTGAATAAGCATCCATTCGTCTCTGGTAGGATAATCAATGCCATCACCGATGGAAATGATGCGCACCCCTGCGTCCCGCAGAGTTTCCAACTCATACAGTCCCAGACCGTTACGACGGGAAAAACGGGAAAAATCTTTGATAATTAGTATTTTTACGGAACCGCTCATCAATTCCCGGCGCATGATCTGATAATTTTCCCGCTGGGCAAAGGTATAGCCGGAACGGTCACGATCCTCATAGATGTGCAATTCGGCGTCCGGAAAATATGTGGCAACATAGTCTTCGATAATGCGCTTTTGGTTTTCAATACTGGTATTTTCCTGGTTGTCCTCCTGGAGATCCACGGAAATACGGGCGTATCCGGCAATTTTCAATGTTATCACTCATTTCGATGCGTGGTTTGACAACATTGTATCACGGAAAAATCAGAAATGCAAGCAGTATTTTGAAAACAAAAAAGCCTGCAAATGGATTTGCAGGCGGAATACGGCTATTTAATTGGGACAGTACGAACTTAACAGCAATTGTAATGCAGCAATGCGGCGGTGTTTTCGGCTATATCTCCACGACCGGATTCGTAGGTAGCCACAAAAATGTGCTGTTCCCGGCACTGACGGTAGAAATCTTCCGCACGCTTTTTTTGCGCCGGGTCCTGCTGATCCGCACGGCTCATCCATACCTCAGCCAGCTTATTTCCCTCATCCATCCGAATAATCATAGGCAATCCTCCCATTCAATAGTGTCGACCGTTTTGTGTTTGTCTATGCAAAACGGGTACATAGAAGGCTTGCTCGTCTGGGTTGATACCGAAAACTGACGACCAATATTCAATGTACACCATAGGATAAGAAAAAACGCTTTTGCGTCAAGCAAAATAGAGTCGTATTTGGTGTACAAAAGTGTAATTTATTTGCACAAATCGTCATTTTTGCAAAATACTTACTTTTTTCGCAACATTCTATCGTTTTGCTTGACAATAATTTTACTTTGGTATACTACGAATATAAGAAGTATTTTCTTCTTTTAATTTTCTTTTCATGCAGTTCTGTTTGATAGGGACAGGACTGCATTTTTCATATAGATATTAAATCATAGAGAGGATGAAATGGAATGTAGCAGTTAATTGGAAATGTGAATTATGTTCACATCAGAGTTAAATCGGTGTGCGGCTTACAGTGAGAGAGCAAGCCGCCAACTTTTCCTTTGGCAGCGTCTTACAGGACGCTTTGGCGATCCGGAGGGCGGCGTGTGCTGCCCTCCGGCGCACACAGTGGTGTGTGTCTTTGCCGGAGTTTTGGCTGAGGCTTACAGGCTGAAAGGCTGAAACGGTATCCATTCAACCGTCCGACAGGCTGAGAATGTCTCCGCCTGTTTCTTTTTGAAGAGGGCAATAAAAAGAAACAGGCGGGAATAGTCCCGCCAGCCCTTGTGCCCCAAGGGCAGCAAAAGAACATGAAAAAGAAATTTTAACGAAATGAGGTGATCCATATGAAAAAGAACATACAAAAGCATCAACCGCGCAGCTTTGACAACAGCAATCTGCTGCGCCAATTCAAAGCCCTGAACAAACGCCAGCACCAAGCCAGCTTTGCCACCCGCAAGACCTACCGACAGTCCACCCGCAGCATTCTCCGCTACTGTTATCAGACCTTCAACATCCAAAAGATTGAAAACATACGGGACAAACACATCCGTTCCTACATAGAGTCCCAGGAGGACAAAAGCGTAAGCTGCCTCAAGAAAGAGCTATCCGGCTTCCGGTACTATGTGGATATGCTGGACCGGGACGGCAAGGAGTGCCATTTCCACGCCGACAACAACGATTTAGGCATTGGCGGAACCAAGGAGTTTCACCAGCGCACAGCGGCAACCCCTACGGAAATTGAACGGATTCACGACTATGCCGATACGATGCCCAACCGGGAGTTGGGGGAAGTGTTGCACACAGCGACGGATTTGTGCGCCAATTTTGGTTTGCGCAGCAAGGAGGTATTTTGTCTCAAGGTGCGCCAGATCCGCAGCACCGCCAACCAGATCCAAGCCGGACAACCGGCGTATCTGGTGCTGGATGGGACAGGCTGCAAAGGCGGCCGCAAACGGCAGATCGGACCGCTGAACGAGCAGCAGCAAGCCGCCATGGTGGACATTGCGGCGCATATCCCGCAGAGCAAATATGCCGATGATTTCCTGCTCACTGACCGCAGCATACCCCACGCCCTGGAAAAACGCCTGTCCTGGTGGCACGAGCTGTTCTCCCGGCACGGCGAGGATTTTAGCGACGAACGCCGGCGGGAACACCGCCCGGAATGGGATCGCAGCGTCACGCCCCACGATCTGCGGCGTGCCTTTGCGAAGGAGTATTACCACGAGCTGCGTGAGCAGGACCTCCCGCCCCGTGCTGCCTTCGGCAAGGTGGCGGAGGCGCTGGGGCACGGCAAAAACCGCATGGAGTTGGCAAAGCACTATTTAGATGACGAGGCGCTGGAGGAGATCAAAAACGATCCTGCTTGACATTTTTGAAATGTTTACAACACTATCATGACAGCTTTATTGTACGGTTGTTAATTTTTATAGAATGGAGCTCAAGATTGAAAGCCGGAGCTTTCAATCTTGGCGTTTTGCGGCGGATTTTTAATCCGCCGCAACTCCGCAAGAAAGGAATGGATCAGAATGCAAGGAAGAATCGTAAAACACGGGGATATCTGGTGGTGTGATCTGCCGGATGCCCCTCGCTCAAGCCATGTGACCTACGGCAAGCACCCGGTATTGGTGCTGGGCAACGAAAAGGCGAACCTGTATTCGCCGGTGGTTCAGGTGCTGGTGCTTACCTCAAAGCTGAAACGGCTGGGGAAAACGCCCTGCCATGTGCTACTGAAAACGGACTTTTTGCCGGTTCCCTCGGTGGTATGTCCGGAGCAGATCCGCACCATCAACCGTGAGACGCTGCTGGGTACCCGCCCGTTGGGGACACTGGAGAAGGACGAAATGGCGGAGGTGTATACCGCCGTCAAGCAGCAGTTGGGACTTCCCAGCTAAGAGAAACCGGCTGAAAAAGCCGCAAAATGAGCCACCGCCCGGATTCGAAAGAGTCCGGGCGGTGTTGCTGTAAAAAGGTAATCGTTTATTCTGTTCTCCAAACCATCTTTCCGGCTTCCCCTCTTGAACCGATCCGCTCAAATAAGCAAAGACGGTATTCACAGTCCGACATTTTTCAAAAGCGTTTGCGCCTTTTCCACTTCCGCATCCGACAGGTGGTTATTGTATTGCAGCTCTTTGGCCGTGCGCTTCAGGTGGCCGCAGAAAATCAGCTTTCCCCAGCGACGCACTTCCATCACCGGCGTCAGAAAGCGGTGCTTCTGCAAAATCGGATAGTGAAACTTGATCACATCATAGGGGATGAAGATTTTGGAAAGTGCATACCGGAAACGCCCGCCCTGCTTCTGCTGCTGCACAGCAATGCGGTTTTGATTTGTCCCATACACTCCGCCCCGCAGGACAAATTCCTCCATCTGTCTTGTCACTTCCGTGGGCTGTTCATGCCCGAACCACACCTCCGACAGCCGCTCCGCCTGCCCGGCAAAAACAGCCAGGCCGCCGGCAGCCAGAAGCTGCTCACGCTTCTCCCTGTCAAAGCACACACGG
Source organism: uncultured Eubacteriales bacterium (assembly GCA_902462035.1). Lineage (GTDB taxonomy): Bacteria > Bacillota > Clostridia > Oscillospirales > Acutalibacteraceae > CABQAC01. Next base: position 20,104 of record CABQAC010000002.1, on the reverse strand, counting down.
TGGTTCAATACCCACATATCCAGGAATGGCCGGATGCCGCAGCCGCCGGTAGCGACGAAGTGCTTTGCCATATGCGCAATGTGGTAAAAATAGAACATCTCATCAGGCATTTCGTACCAGTAGGTGTATCCGTCGCGCCTGATCGCAGTATCCCACACCGTATCCAGCACGGCCAGAGCGGAATTGACCGGTCCATCTTCCAGGAGAGTATAATGCAGCTCGATATGCTGTCCCTGCTGCGTAAACAGGGACACATCATGCCGGTTTTGTGCTTCATACCGGTACTGCAAGCCATCCGTCAGGCAAGCGATCGCTCTCTTCAGATCCGCCTCTTTAACCAACACATCGATATCGCAGCTGGTGCGCATCCAGGGTTCGGGGTAATACTGCCGGATCACCGAACCCTTGAGGGGGATGAACGGAACTTCAGCATCATTCAGGGGCGCTTTCAACCGTGTCAATTCGTACTGCAGCTGCTCATACCGGCAAACGGCCAGCAGGATCTGCTGCTGAAATTTCGCCTTGATCTCCTCGTTGGCGATAAGACCGTTTTTTATCAGCGCATCCCCCACCAGGTGGGCAAGGTCATGGGATTTCGCGAGCTTATACATTTGGAGCAGCGCATCATCGGTGAGCGCGTACTGCGTCTTATCGATCGTCTTACCGCAGACTTCGCCTGCGATCAGATCCATCATTGCGCGGACAATCCTCTCCATGCCCTTGCCTCCTTTCGGCATTTAATCTCTGAAGTACAGGTCTCTTGTGTATACCTTATCCAGCACATCGGCAATATCCTCGTGATACCGGTTAGCCAGAATGACATCGCTCATCTCTTTGAATTGGTCCAGGTCGCGGATGACCCGGCTGTTGAAGAAGCTGTCCTCCTTCATGGTCGGCTCATAGATAACCACCTCGATGCCCTTGGCCTTGATGCGCTTCATCACACCCTGGATCGAGGACTGCCGGAAGTTATCGCTGCCGGCTTTCATGGTAAGGCGGTACACGCCCACGGTCTTCGGGTTCTTTGCAATGATCTGGTCGGCGATGAAATCCTTCCGCGTGCCGTTGGCTGCCACGATGGCCGAGATGATGTTCTGCGGCACATGGTCATAGTTGGCCAGCAGCTGCTTGGTGTCCTTCGGCAGACAATAGCCGCCGTAACCGAAGGACGGGTTGTTATAATGGTTGCCGATACGCGGATCCAGGCATACGCCCTCAATAATGGATTTGGTATCCAGATCTCTTACCTGGGCATAGGTGTCAAGCTCGTTGAAATACGAAACTCGGAGGGCAAGGTAGGTGTTGGCGAACAGCTTGACCGCCTCGGCCTCGGTCGGGTTCATAAAGCGCACTTCAATGTTCTCTTTGATCGCGCCCTCTTTGAGGAGGTTGGCAAAGGTCTCGGCAGCCTTATGCAGCCTTTCATCTCCTACCGGAGTGCCAACAATGATGCGGCTGGGATACAGATTGTCATATAGGGCGCGTCCCTCACGCAAAAATTCCGGGCTGAACAGAATGTTATCACTACTGAATTCCTTGCGCGCCCCTTCGGTAAAGCCAACCGGGACGGTGGATTTAACAATCATCACGGCGTTGGGATTGACGGCGATGACCTGCCGGATCACACTCTCGACAGAGCTGGTGTCAAAATAGTTTTTTGCCGGGTCATAGTTGGTCGGCGTGGAAATAATGACAAATTCGGCATCGCGATAGGCGCTGTCGCCATCGGTCGTCGCCTCCAGATCCAGCTTCTTTGTCGCCAGATATTCCTCGATCTCCTTATCGACGATCGGGGATTTTCTGTTGTTCAGCATTTCTACCTTTTCGGGAATGATGTCCACGGCTTTCACCGTGTTGTGCTGCGCCAGAAGAATTGCCATCGACAGACCTACATATCCGGTTCCTGCTACTGCGATTTTCATGTTTGTTTCCTCACATTATTTTCTTTTTAATACTTTTTTCATTAACTGCGCTGCCGACACGGTGATGTTCTTTACATCTGCATAGTTGAACGCTATGATAGCACCGCATAGCAGCAAATAGAATAGATAGGCATAGGGAATATCATAGACAATCAGAATGCAGCCCGTAATGGCGAGAACATAGGTTGCTATGGTTTGAGGCAAATGGATTTTTACTTCCACCAGTTTTTGAATGGTGTACATTCTGACCACCCATGTGACAAGGAAACTTGCCGCTGTTGCAATGGAGGCTCCCACAACACCGATGGACTCAATCAAAACCAGATTCAAAATAATATTGACTACTGCACCGATTGCGACAGAGACAAATAATTGCCCTGTCTTTTTATAGGCGCGAAAGGCCGATGCCAAAAAACCGCACAAGCAGGAAAAAAATGCCGACAAGGTAAGAAACGGGATGTGCTGCCATGCGGAGTAGTAGCTGGGATCAAACAAAATGGAGGACGCAATTTTTGACAGGGGAATAATCAATAAGCAGCCGACAAGCGAGATTATGTGCATGATCCCATATACTTTGGTATAATACGAGGATTCGTCAGAGTCGTTTACATTGGAGATTGCCGACAATTGCCATGCCTGCGTGAATATCGACAAAACGGCCGTCAGTAAGGAGGGAATCTTATTGGCAACGCTGAAAATGCCGGAGGCACTCAGGCCCTCTCCTGCCGGCAGAAGACCGATGAGCATATATTTATTGATGTACATATTGATGGACCACGCGAGAAGCGTAGGAATCATGGGAATACTGTACTTCAGCATGTCCAGGAGCAGTTTCTTATCTAATTTGAAAGGAAATAAAAACTTATAAATACTTCCGGCAAACAACATCAGTACGGTCGGTACCGCAAAGCCGATGATAATACTCAGCAGATACCCCTGAAGTCCCGTTTTGGCAACCAGCAAAAAGTAGATATTGCAAATGATGACGGTGAGGGTTTGTACAATCCCCTGTATGGCAAACAATTTGGTTTTTCCCAGGCCTTTGACAAAATTGGAAAAACACAAATGAATGTTATACATGGCATAAGTAGAAACAAAGTATCCCCAATACCGGGAAAGCTGCACGGAGATTTCCGAGTTCATCATGTTAATGATGGGATAGAAGGCCAGCAGCAACAAAATGGAAAGGACAGTGATGACCATCGAGTTTCCCAGCACTGCTTTTTTGGGGCAATTTTTATCCAGAGCATACCGCAAGGTTGCATCTGTGATTGCCAGGGTGAGAACAGGATAAATCAGATTTACGGTTGTGTTAATCAGATCGGCAATGCCGTATTCTTCGGTCAGCAGGACAGCTGTATAAAGGGGGGTCAATAAAAACACAAGAATTTTTGACCCAAATGTGCTGATACCAAACAAAACGGTGTCAATTGCCAGTCTTTTTGTCTTTGAGGATGTTGGCATAATTGATTCCTTCGTTTATGATAGGTTTTCCATGATTTTGCAGTGTTGCGATGCGGTTTCCGGTGCCGCCTTCTGGCATGCAGGATAGACGGCGGCGTACAAAACATGGTAAAGGTAGATCATCATGAGCATGTTGGAATACAGCGGGTTACCGGACAAACCATATACCAAAAACAATGTTTGGACAAAGATGGAAAGGGGGCAGCGCTCTTGAAATGCCCGATAATAATTATAGAGCAGAAATATATAATAGGGAATGGAGAAAAGGATTCCGTGATCGTACAATATCTGAATATAAATATTATGGGCGCCTTCTTCCGCAATTGCGTATGTTGCGGCGGTTCCAAGTCCGATGAAAATGTTGTTTTGCGTAAAGTTGCTCCACAGCGATTCATAGATGACATCTCTTCCCGATGTGAAGTCGTCGGAAATGAAACGATTCAGAAAGGCATATACGAATTCGTTGGTTTGGTAAAGAATTGCCAGGGCAATGACAAAAACAACGGCGACGGCTAAAAACTTCAAAATGAAATTCCGTCTTCGGTATAAATAGAACAACAACACAATCATTGCCGCAATCGTTGCAATAAAAATTCCTCGTTTGCTGCAAATAATGATGGAAAACAGCGAGAGAACCAAAAGAAGGATATTCAGCAGCTTGCTCTTTATGATCGGTGGCCTGCTTTTATCGACTATGTTTAAGAACGAATTTCCAAAAACAAGTGCCGCCGAAAAAGTGGCATTCGATGTGTAAGCCGCTATCCCGGCGAAGGTTTTGTCTACCGTAAAAGACCACATCAGCTGTTCATAGGCATCCTCACGAAGCACTCGGCTCATCCAGGTATTAAACCATGTGGGAAACAAAAAATGAATGGTTGACGAGAGGACGAGGACAATGGAAGCCAGATAGATCCATTTGGTAAACTTTTCGATAAGGGATGGATTGGGAAGTGACAGTATAAACAGTCCGGAGAAAAAGGTAAACAGTACAGCTTCCCGCAATCCGGCAGAAGCACTTTTTGTATACAGGAGCCCGATGAAGGCAGATATGTCAATCAAAACAAACAAAAGTGCTTGTCTTGTTACCATGATTTTCCCGTTCAGAAAAGTCATGCCAATGACGCCGATCAACATCCCATACAGGAAGGTATCTGCCCGAAATGGCAGTTTTAGCTGATATGCAAATATGTATAAAAGGCCGCATGCGATGATCCACAGAGAAAGCAGACGATGCCTATTTTCGTTTTTCGTTTCTGCCATATATACCACCGAAAAACGGTGTCACCTCCTATTTCCGTTCGTAATCCGCAGACTTGACGAGATTCATAAAATCTGCCGCTGTTTCGCGCTCATTCTGTACGGCGCGGTCGATTCGCTCTTGGTATTCATCGTGCAGCATGGCATCTGTTTTTTTGTAAAATGAATCATCGGCAGTAAAATTAACCGCTTTTGCTTTGTCGTAATACAATTCGGGAAAGTGAAACCGTGTAATCATCAGATCCTTCAGCTTCCCCTCGTATTGTTCATCGCAATATCCGGAATAGTCCAACACCAGTGTTGGCGTTCCCTGAATGAGGCTTAGCAGGGTTCCGTGAAAATAACTGGTGATTACCATGGAAGCTTCTTTTAGCAGGACCGCCCATTCAAACGGATTCAGGTCGGATATATAGCGATCTGCAAAGGACGACTTGATAAAAACCGATACCGTTTTATATTCTTTGCCGTATTTTTTCGCGATTGCTTCAACCATCGGACTGTCCGGCGCCATGATGACAATATATTTTTCATTTGGAGAAAAGCGGTATCTTTTCTCCAACTTGCTCTTTACGCTGATCCCTCTTTGATAGATTACATTTTGATCAATAAATAGCGTGGGATCACAGCAGTGCATGGTTTTTGCATCTTCTGCACATAATCTCACAAATTTCTCTGAGCATTGATCCCGGACACCGACGCACTTCATGGAGCGAAATACCTTGCCGCATAGTTTCAACTTGTCTTCTGTTTCTGTATAAAAGTGCAGACCATGCACCGAAGCGGCATAGGTGTATACCGGAATGGAAAAAGGATAGTCCGGAATAAAGGCGGTCGGAAACTTGGTTTGATTCCAGTTGAACACCGCATCGCTTCCGATAATCAACATATCATATCTTTCGTCAATATAGGAGTATAGCTTATTCAGGTTTTTGGTGCAAAAGGACTTGGGAGACAGGGAAAGGTACTTCTGCATGGAATGGAAGACAGAAATTCTCTTCAATTCCGAAATTCCGCCCTTTATACCATAATGCTTGACATTCCATAAAACCATGTACAGTTTGCGGTTTGCTTCCTTTGGCGCTATATAATCGATAATTTCCACTTCATCATTCGGAAATTGTTTCTGCAATTGATTGGAAAGCGAAAAAGCCTGTAAATATGCGCCATAGTTGATTGCTTTATGAAATGTCAGGATTCCTATACGCATCAAAAATCACTCTCCCACCTTTATTTATCCAGAACATCTGCAATTCTCACGCAGGCAAATCCATCTCCATAGGGGTTGCTTGCCTTCGCCATAGAATCGTATGCGCGGGGATCTTCAAGAAGCTCTTTGAAATTTCGATAGATGACTTCCTCGTCTGTGCCGACAAGTTTGAGCGTGCCCGCAGCAATTCCCTCCGGGCGCTCCGTCGTATCCCGCATAACCAGCACAGGCTTACCGAGGGACGGTGCCTCTTCCTGGATGCCGCCGCTGTCGGTCAGAATCAAATAGCTGCGGGCAAGGAAATTGTGAAAATCCAATACTTCAAGCGGTTCGATCAAATGAATGCGATCGCACCCGCTCAGTTCTTCATCCGCTGCCTTGCGCACGACAGGATTCATATGAATCGGATAAATTGCCTTGACATCAGGATGCTCGTCCATAATGCGCCGAATGGCACGGAACATGTGGTGCATCGGCTCGCCCAGATTTTCCCGGCGATGCGCCGTGATGATGATCAGACGGCTTCCGTCTGCCCATTCCAGTTCCGGATGAGAATAATCCTCGCGCACGGTGGTTTTCAGTGCGTCAATGGCCGTATTACCGGTGACATAGATCGTTTCGTCCTTTTTGCCTTCGCGCAGCAGATTCTGCCGCGAAAGTTCGGTCGGGGCAAAATTGTACTGGGAAATGATGCTGACGGCCTGTCGGTTAAACTCCTCCGGATACGGAGAATAAATATTATAGGTCCGGAGTCCGGCTTCTACATGCCCGACGGGGATTTGTTTATAAAAGCAGGCCAGAGCAGTGACAAAAGTGGTTGAGGTGTCACCGTGAACAAGAACCACATCGGGCTTGACCTCATCCAGAACACTGCCGATGCTGTTCAGAATATTGGTGGTAATGTCAAACAGCGTCTGCTTGTCTTTCATGATGGACAAATCATAGTCCGGAACAACATGAAACGCATCCAGAACCTGATCCAGCATCTGACGATGTTGACCGGTTACGCAAACGATGGTTTTGAGATTCTTTCTTGTCTTTAGTTCCTTTACAAGGGGACACATCTTAATGGCTTCGGGACGCGTACCGAAAACAAGCATAATCGTCTTCACGGTTTTTATCTCCTTTATCACTTTATTTCAAGCACTTGTCCGCAAGTGCCGTAATATTCCGGATATGATTTTCGGTTGAATAGTAGGTACTAAACAAATCTTTGATTTCCTGCTGTACCGTCTCTTTTTTTACGCCGTTGTTGATATAACGCACCAGTTCGTCAACGCTGTCCCCTGGATTCAGCGCAAAGGCAAACGACTTTCCCTCAGCCTGCGCATGAAAATCCTTCAGGCACGAGCTGTATATCGGCAGTACGCCGGCAGATAAATAGGAGGAAATCTTAGTTGGCGTGGCGACGCGATTGACATCAATGTCCCGGCGCAGAATGAAACCGTAGGTTGCTTCTTCCAGTTCCTTTTTTACCTGCTCTTTTGGGACGCGGGCAACACTGTAATTCTTGATTTTTTTCTCTTTGAGGATTTGTGTTGCCTTTTCTGTTTGAAAGGTTAAAACCTTGAAAAAAGCGTCGGGTATCTTTTTCTCAATCTCGGAATAAATTTCTGCTGTTTCATCAAAGCATTGCCACAGATCAAGAGACCCGACATAGGTAAAGATTTTTTTTGAGTAATCCTTCTTTTCTAGGGTCCCAGGCGTGAGGGCCTCGTTAAAGCAAGGCATAATGTACGCTTTATCATGAAAGTCCTCGTGTGCCAGCGCTTCATAGTACTGCTGCATATATTGGGAAACATAAAAGACCATTTTTGCTTTTTTCATGACAAAGCAATCCATGATATTTAAAACTGATCTTCTGAGTTCGCTTTTGTGGCGCATGAAGGATTCTGCTCCGGTGGCGCCCTGCTGCCAGAGAATTATATTATGGTATCCCTTGCAATAAAATTTGAAGGCATCGTTCCCCATGGGAAACACAATCAAATCTTGCTTGGCAACACGGTTAAAATCCTTGATATATTCGCACTGAAACCCGGATCTTGACAAAGCCTCTTTGATAACATCAAGATAGTCTTTCAATACGACAATATTGGGGTAGCTTATGTATATGTATGCTTTTTTCATAGAAGCCGTCCTTTTACTCCAAAACTTTTTGCAGCGCTTTTTTCAGGAATGCCCTTTTGGGATTCCAAAAATTCTTTTGATACCGTTCCCATTTATCGGCGTATTCCTTGTAAATTGAATCGCCGAATAAGTCATACATTACCGTTAATTGCGCAATGTGAAGCTTGTGATAAAATGGGCTGCTGATGCGCTTGCCGTCTTCGTATCTGCTCCAATACTTCATATCAAAATCCGGCAGTTTCTTTTTCAGCGATTCCAGCGTTGCCGCAAGAGCCGATACTGCATCATTCTCTTTTGTATATTTGCTGTAATCATATAAGCCCCACAGCGAAAAAATCCAACCGTTCAAAATAACCGGATTGTCAGTGTCTTCGTATAGCAGCACTTCATCATTGCGATATTCCGTTGTTCCGCCATCCGAAATCGGTCTCAGCATGAAGTCTTTCGCCTTTCGGGCCGCCTGCATATAGCGGTCATCCTGCGTGACAATATGCGCACGGATAAGCATGGAAATGCCTTCTCCCTGCGCCATGGACGAGTAGGGGTGTTTCGGCTTTTTATAGGCGAAAGTCACCCAGCCGCCCTCTTCCTTTTGATTTTCAACCGCCCAATCGGCACAGGCGATGAGTTTGTTCTTGTAGGTTTCTTCGCCTGTTTTCAAAAGCAGATCGTATGCGGCAAGCCCGTATTGAAAAACCCCGATTGAAAAATAGATTTCTTCTCCTGTGTCCACATGATATTTTGGGACAAGGATATCGGGATTGTCCCGCGTTACCTTCTCGGTCAGGTTGTTGTAATAACCGGCGATGCCTTCTTTGGAGTAGCAGGTGCCAACCCCCTGATCGACATGGGAGATGCTTTGCCCTGTGAGCATCTTATACCATTTCTTGATTTTATATAATGAAACACTCATATCTTATCGCTTTCTATTTGTCGGAACAATACCTTGACGGTTTCTTCAATTTTGTATTTTTCGGCCTCTTTTAGGCAAAGCTTTTTCCTTTTCAGCATCGTCTCAGGATCGGCTGCTATGGATTTTAGCGCTTCAATCAGCGCCGCCTCATTTCCCGTTGGATAAATAATACCGACATTTTCATTTACCAGCTCCGGATTATATTTCCAATCGGATGCTACAACCGGAATACCGGCCGAGTAAGCATCAATCAGGGTACCCGCGAATCCTTCGCCTTCATAATAGGTCGGGAACAGCAGCGCAAAATAGTTTTTCAGGGTTACCACGCTCTTGTCAAAGGGAATCAGACCGCCATAGGAGATATAGTCAGGAAAGGTTTTCTGCAGATTCTGGAACCATTCAATTTGATTAGCATCGACCTGGCCGTATATGTCGAGTGAAAATGCGGGATAACCCAATTCTTTGTTTACAGCCATTACAGCATTGACGGCATCTTCGATCCCTTTTTCACGCATGACCCGAGAGAAAGTACACAGCCGAAGGGGCGAACTATCAGGATAAACGAGGTCTTCTTCGGCAAGCACGGTCAGCTTTTTGCAGTTGGGCATAACCAATACATTGTGAAAGCCCCGTGCCTCCAGCGCGCCTTTCATGGTGTTGGTTTCCACATAAATAGCGTCAAAGCGTCTCAAAACTTTTGCGAGACGCTTCCTTTTCGATAAAAACTGCGGAAGCCAGCCGCCGATCACAATGTAATGCAGTTTTCTGTCTTTGAAAAAACGGCGAAAAAAAGATAGCAACGGAGCATATACTCTCAGTCCGTTTTGAGCCGGGAAAAGAAGCACATTTTGACTGTTCCTTAATGCCAAAACGGTTTGGCGCGGAGCTTTCAGAAGTGATTTCCAGCCGCCACGGGTATCAATTCTCAATACCTGTTCCTGTCCAAACTTTCTTTGCAGCTCTTCCGTTATGATTTTGGTTTTGACGGTTTGTCCGTTCAGGAGGTTTTCGCCATCTCCAAAATGTCCAAATACGCAAACTTTTACTTGCACAAGGTTACCCCTTTACATATTTGATCTTTTTCCAAACGCCCCAAAAAAGATTTCGGATCGTGAGGACGGCAGAAACAACCGAGTTCTTCTTTTCTGCTTCCCGGTACAGCTTGTAGTGCCACTTGATCAGTTTTGTATATCCGTGATTGCTGATAGAGCCGCTTCGCTTTCGGTACTTTGCCAGCACCTCATCCAAAAGATAGCAATCCGCCTTTTTACATGCTTTCAGCCACATAGCATAGTCGTTGTTTTTCTTGATGTCTTCAACCTGCACCAGCCCCACAAATTCTGCGTTGTACATCACCGTCAGGCAGCCCATCCAGCAGTAATCGTACATCCGGTGCTTTGTGATTTTGCGCGGCCCGGTAATGCTTTTTCCGTTGGGATTGGATTTTTCGTCTATTTCTATGTAGTTTGTATAGGAGAAACGATAGCCGTTTGTTTCCATAAAGGCAATTTGCTTTTTCAGTTTGTCCGGCATCCAAAGATCATCGCTGTCAAGAAAGGCAATCCATTTTCCCTTGGCTTCCCGCAGCGCACGGTTTCTTGATACTGCCGCACCGCTGTTTTTCTCATTTTTTATATAATGAATTCGCGTATCGCTCAAAAAGGGTTTTACTGCTTCATCGGTATTGTCGGCAGAACAGTCGTCGACAATGATCAATTCCCAATTGGCATAGGTCTGCGCTAATACAGACTCTATGGTCTCCGGTATGAATTTTGCCGTATTATATGACGGCATGATGATAGATACCAAGTCGTTCATGATTTTTCGTTCCATTTCAAGCAGGATGAATTTGCGCCGATTGCGGCATTAGGGCATAACGGCACATTCTTTTTGGGGTTCTTCGACCGCAGCGCCCCTGTCGGCGTGGGGAATAATGCGGCAGGGAATTCCGACCGCTGTTGCTTCATCCGGGACGCACCGGTTTACCAAAGCGCAGGCTCCGATTACCGCCTTTTTCCCAATTATAAGTGCTTCGCCCTCACCTTTCGGCATTTTCGTAATGATATTTGCTCTCATGCCAATGTAGGCTTCATCCTGAACCACGATCGGTATATGACTCTGGTTTCGGCCATGACAGGCAAAAAATACGCCGTATGAAATGGTGACATGGCTTCCGATTTTCAGCATATCGTAGCACATGTCGTCCAGATAGCATCTCATACCGATAAAGGTTCCTTTGCCAATTTTAAAGCCGCATATGCGGTAAATGGCAATTCTGATACAGTTAAAAGGGCAGTTGGCGGCAACTACATTGGTAAGCCATTTGCGTATTGGTTTAAAGATAATTTTCCAAAGTGAATAATTATAATAATACGGCGCGGGTCTGTGATGCGTTTTTTCATATATCCATTTCAACAACCGCATTTTTCACACCCCCAGCAGCTGCTTTGCTTCCGCCTGCTTTTCCTGATATTCGGCTTCCGCGACTTTCCCCTCTTTTACGAGCCAGTCGCCAAAGTCCATGTCCGACACGGTTCCTTCGCGGACGGTGTCGGCACGCTTGAGCACCTTGCCGACGGTCTTGAGCAGAATCTTTACATCACCGGTGAAGGTGATTCCATCATCTATGTAGGCCAGGTCATACGCAAATTTCTGCTCCCAGGTAATGTTGTTCCGGCCATTGACCTGCGCCAGCCCCGTCAGTCCGGGCCGAACATCATGGCGCCGGCGCTGCTCCGCCGTCATGAACACCATATCGCGCACCAACTGCGGCCGCGGGCCGATAACCGCCAGATGCCCCAGAAGAATATTGACCAAGGACGGCAGCTCATCCAGCGAGGTCGACCGCAGCAGCGCACCATATCGGCCGAGCCGCTTGTCATCCGGGAGCAAATTCCCGTCCTTATCCCTGGCATTGCTCATTGTGCGGAACTTGATCAGCTTGAAGATTTTCTCCTCGCCATTCGCCTCTTTTTTTCCGGGGCGGGGCTGGACGAAAAACGGATTGCCCTTCATCGCGATCGCCCCAATGACCGTTAAGAGCAAAAGCAGCGGCGACAAAACGAGAATGGCACACAACGAAAGGACAAAATCCAATGCCCGCTTGATCCAGCGCGCATACAATCCGCCCGGAGCCTTTACCCCCGCCCCGGCCGGTTTAAGCTGTGTTTCTGTCATTTCTCTTCCCCTCAAAAGCACGACCGGATGATCTCGATAACTTTATCCTGATCTTCCTCGGTCATCTTGTTATCACTCGGCAGGCAACAGCCACGCTCAAATATATCCGCCCCCACATCGGTTACGCCGCCGGCGATATACGCATTTGTGCGGCAGCGGAGCGTACCTTCTCGACCGATCGCGTCGTGCATCCGGTACATTGGCTGCATGTGCATGGGCTTCCAGATCGGCCGACCCTCCGCATTAAGACTGGCAAGCGTCTCCAAAATCTCCGTCGGGCAGGTCTTGCCCTTTTCCTTTATGTAAATTGCTTTGGAATCGTCCCGCACCTGCCGGCACATGTAGTCCTTATCAATGATCAGCGCCGAAAGCCAATAATTCGGCACAGTGCCCTCCGTGATCGGGTTCATCTGCACCGGCAGATCCTTCAGTCCGTCGCGATACCTCTCGTAGACCACCTTCTTCTGGGCAATATGCTCCCCCAGATGCGGGTACTGCCCGCGGACGACACCGGCCACCACATTGCTCATGCGGTAGTTGTAGCCGACCTCTTCATGCTGATACCACGGGGCATTTTCCCGCGCCTGCGTTGACCACTTGCGCACCTTATTCGCCACTTCGATGTCGTTCGTCAGCAAGCACCCGCCGGACGAGCCGGTGATGATCTTATTGCCGTTGTAGCTGATGGCGGCGTAATCGCCAAACGAGCCGCACTGCCGGCCGTTTAGCGTGGCACCCATCGCCTCGGCGGCATCCTCAACCAGCAGCGCGCCGTGCTCTTCGCATATTTGCTTGATTAAATCAATGCGCCCCGGAAAGCCATACAGCTCGGCGCAAACGACCAGCTTTACATCCGGATACAGCGCAAACGCCTTTTCCAGCGCCACAGGATCCATATTCCACGACGCCGCCTCGGTATCAATGAATACCGGGATGCCGCCCTCGTAAACGACGGGATTAAGCGTCGCATCAAAGGTCATATCGGAGCAGAACACCCGCTTGCCTTCCAATGCGCCGTGGCTGATGGCAGGCTTGCCGTAAAGACGCTCACCGGCCGATTTCACGCACAGATGGAGCGCCGCCGTGCAGGACGAAAGCGCCACCGCATACGACATCCCGCTCTTTTCTGCGGCGATCCGCTCCACCTCGTTGATGTTTGCGCCCACCGTAGACATCCAGTTGGTTTCATACGCCTCGGTGATGTATTGCAGCTCTTCCCCATGCATGGTCGGCGTGGCCAGCCACACCTTTTTGTCAAACGCTTTGAATTCCATACGCTCCTCCATTACCTTCCCTTACAAACCATCAGTCGTTAACCGCATTCAATTTGCTTTCCGCTCTCCCCTTGCGCCGTCATGGCGGTTGATTTCCGCAACCGTACCGGTGGCCGCACGGGGTGAAACCCACTCCATACCGATCTGGTCAAGCAGCCGTATCTGCGCATCGGAGAGCCGGTTTTCTTTCCTGTTCCTTCTCTGCGTCTGCAGCCAGCGCCCGACGCCCTTTCCGTTTACCCCGACATAGGTCTTGGGGAGATATGCAGGTGGCCGTTTTCGGCATAGAAAGCCTCGGCTGCCGCATACTGTTCCTCCCAGGCAAGATCGTTGTGGGAGGTGTTCTCCCGAATGCCCAGGGCGTGCAGCCGGCTGATCTGGCTATCCGTCAAGAGCTTGACGCTTTTCGAACGACCGGTGGGCTTTCTGTTCATCCGGGCAACCTGCTCGGAAAGCCATCGGCTAACCCAGATGCCATCAGCCACATAATTGCCAGGAATATTGGCATCGCCATGTTCCTCGTAGTACTGCTTGGCCAATTGGTATTTTTCTTCCCATGGATCCGGCAAATCCCAAACAAAGCCCAAATCAGAAAGCAACTTTCTTTTTTCGCCGGACATAGTATCTGCACCATTTTTTTGACGGCGTATCCACCGCACCAATGGAATACCCTCCTCTGTAGTAAAGGCGGCGGGAACATCCAGATTTCCGTATTTTTTCTTGTAGTTAACCAATGCCGCAAAGCACTGCTTCCACAAAATGTTCTTCTTCGGCTCCCAAACAAAGCCCAGCTCATCCAGGCGTGACTTTTGCGCGGCGGTCAGCCTTGTCTTTTGGTGAGAGGAAGCATTCCGGGCGGCACATCGGATGCCGTTGACCCAGGTGCCGAGACGAGTGCCGTCCTTCGCAACATACTTTAGGGGAATATCCAAATTCCCGTGTTCCTGGTAGTACTTCAGGCAACACGCATAGTTTTTTTCAAAAATATAGTCCGGCACATTCCACACCATACCGATTGCATCCAACTGACCAATTCTTTCCGGTGTTAAATACGACGGACAGATTCCGCTTTTCCGGTAGGTACGGAGCTGCGCGATCCAACGGCTGAGTTTAACGCCCTTGTAGTAACGATCCGTTATGCTTGGCATTAAATTCCCATGCTCTGCGTAATATTCCTTTGCTACCTGATAACACTTGTCCCATGAGAGGTCTTTTATGTTCTTCCATCTCATGCCGATCATTTCAAGCTTTTTTATTTGCTCTTCCGTTAAAACGCCGGCAACCTTTGCATTGTAGACCTTCCGCTGTGTATCTATCCAATCCCCCAAATTGAAGCCGTCCGCGGTCGTAAACTTCTTAGGAACTTCAAGGTTGCCGTTTTCTTTATAAAACTGCCTGGCCTTTTCGTACATCCGCTCCCACGAAGCCGAAAGCGTCTCATTCAGCCTGGCAAAAAGCTCCTGGCAATCGCGCACCTCGTCGATGATCCGGAAATTCTCATTGACGATCTGCCCTTCCTCGCCAAGCGAACGGTAGTAGGCCGTGGCGATCTGCATTTCCTCTTCCACTGCACCGATGCTGTACAGATTTTCAATGTTCAGCACCACATCAAAAATGACCGCATTGGCCTTTTGGCCCGCGGCCAATGCACGGCCGATCTGCTGCTTGTAAACAATGGGCGAAACCGTCGGGCGCAGCAGGATCACCCGCTGACATTCTCCACATGCACACCCTCGTTGAGCATATCAATGCAGTACAGCAGCTTTAAGTGTTCGCTACAATCGGCCTTGAACGACAAAAAGGCTTTACTCGTCTCCGGATCGTTAGAGTAAGCCACATAAATATGAGGTTGCGTATCCACTTTTGAAAACCAGCTTGCCGACAGGGCGATCATCTCGCGCATATGCTCGGCATTGGAGCAAAACACAATGTATTTTCCTGTGCGGTCCGGCATATGCCGGGCGAAAATTTCTTCCATCCCGTCGGCCTTTTCCAGCGCCCGGCGCAATGCCTCCAGGTATTTTTTCCGCCTGATCCCGCACGGCACGGTTTCTGGTCGCCGCAATCCGCTTCTGGTACTTTTCCAGATCCCTGCGGTAAGAAAAAACCGACAGGACATATTTCGGAGGAGCCAAAATTCCCCGCACGATTGCCTCACCCAGCGTCATTTCGGAGGCGACATTGCCGTCAAACAGCTCATCCGCCATATCCCGCTGATTATCGAGATACCGGATTGCTGTGGCCGACAGCCCAAGCACCGGCACGCCACCGTACAGACGCAGCAGGGTATTCACCCCCGCGCCCCACTGCTCGGCGTCGCAGCGGTGGAACTCGTCCAGAATGATGTAATCCGGATGAATAGCCGCCATTTCCTCCCCGGTCATATTCATCAGCTTGGCATAGGTATAGAAGCGGATGTTTCCCGGCACATACCCCGCAGCGGCCTTGGCCAGATTTTCCAGTTGGGTCTTGAAGATATACTCGGAGGGAGAAAGCCAACAGACCGTTTTATCCGGGTGATCCTCGCACAGCTTAAAACCGATGTAAGATTTTCCGGTGCCGGTGGGGTGCACGATGGCAGCCTTGCCCTTTTCGGCCAACATCTGTGTAGCGGCTATATACGCTTCTTCATTGTGCGCAAACAAATCAATGCCCATATAGCCGCCCCCTCTCTAAAATGTAATGATGTTCTATACTTAATTTCTGTGCTGCCAACCGCAAAGCGGCCACTTAACAGGTGATTATGGGGACATTATAATACAAAAGTACCGCTTAGTCAATGCTTTTAGACTCCATTTTTTACCACATTTATGGAGTTAACCCCATCAATTAAACCGGTGCATACCACATACGCAGTCAACAGAGCAGTCAAACAAATAGGAGTGAAAAGCATGCCGAGAAAAGGCGAAAACATCTTCAAGAGAAAAGACGGGCGCTGGGAGGCCCGCTACATTCATCATTATGAAAACGGCGTAGCAAAATATCGCTACATTTACGGCGCTACATACACACAGGCAAAGCGCAAGCGTCTGGAGGATCAAGCCATCCCGCGCTGCAGCCAACCGGCGAAAAGGACTTCCGGCCAGTTGTCCTTTGCACAGATCTCGTCTGAATGGCTGGAGCATATCCGCTATACTGTAAAGGAATCGACCTACGCCCGTTACCATCACACGGTGCAGCGGTATCTGCTTCCGTACTTTTCTGCACAGCCGGCCTGCCGTGTGTGCGCTGCACAGGCCAATGTCATGGCAAAGGCTCTGCTGACAGAGGGCGGCTGCAAGGGAAAGCCCCTCGCCCCAAAGACCGTTTCGGACATTCTCTGCGTCTTTGCTATGATCGGCAAATACGGCAACGAAAAAAGCCTCTGGAATATTGATATAAAGGCAATACACCGCCCGCCGCAGCGAAAGAAGCCGATTGAGACGCTGGATATAGTGACATGTCGAGCAATCGAGGGTCTTCTACCGCAAACGCACGAACCCTTGTATCTGGGCATTCTATTTGCCCTGTTCAGCGGTGTGCGCATCGGTGAGCTGTGCGGAATTCGCTGGGAGGACATTGATCTCAGCAAAGGCATTGTGACGATAAAACGCACCGTGGAAAGAATTCCCGATACTAGTGATGACCGGCAAGCTAAAACAAAAGTGATCATGAATACGCCCAAGACCGCCCACTCCTATCGGATCATTCCGCTGCAGGGGTTTCTTGTCCGCATACTTTACCAGAGCATGCAGCCAGGCGATTGCTATTTGCTGACAGGAACGCCGAAATTCACAGAACCGCACCAGTATTATATGCGCTATAAAACCTTTCTGAAAAAGAACCATCTCGGTGATTTTACCTTTCACGCTCTCCGGCATACTTTTGCCACCCGGTGCATCGAGGCGGGCTTTGACGCCAAATCCCTTTCGGAAATACTGGAGCATTCCAGCGTAGCCACCACCATGTCCCTGTATGTACACCCATCCATAGAGCAAAAAAGAGCGCAAATGGAAAAAATTATTCCGAGTGTTGTTTTTTAGTCAATTTTCTTGTCAAAAGCCCCGCAATCCCCGCAACCACAGGGGGTTGCGGGGATTTTTTATGTAAGTATGGAACTTCATTACAATAAAAAAGTCAAGAGCTGTCCGGTTTTCGGACGGCTCTTGCTATTGAAATGACAAAATCAGTGGGATAGACTGAATATATTTGTGCTTAGAGAGGAGAGCAGAAATGTATTCGATTGTTCTATCCAAAATCCTTTTTACCTTGAAGAATTTGCGTCAACAAACCAAGAAAGCAGAAATCGCATACCGATTGCCCAAGACCGTTACAGAAGTCCTCTGCTGCAAAACGCCAAACGGGTATACGGCATACCCAATCTGTCCAACCTGCAAAGTATCCTTCGGGAGAGAATATCAAAGCTATTGTGATCGCTGCGGACAAAAACTGGATTGGACGCAATTCAGTTATGATACCTGCGCAAAACAGTTTACACCACACACAAAATAGACCGCAACAGGCATTTACTGCTATAAAGCTGGAAGGGAGACACATGATTATGCGTCCCCCTTCTGCTCTTTGCTCTTACTCCATGCAAAGTGCGGCGGTCTCTTTTTCCACAAACCACTCGTACATTTTCCGGATCGTCTGGTCGGACTTCATGCGCTCGAACACCTGCTGCCATACACCGTTGCGTTCACAATGCACCATGGCCACGCCACCTTCCAGAGCAAGCTTTACGGTGATCTTGGAATCGACAGATCGTTCCGGGGTCTTATCCCATAGGGCCAGCAAGCTCTTTTCCCTTTCCCCCGACGGAAACACCACCGTCAGGATTCGGCTCCAATCCTCCCAAGTGATCTCCAGCCGCAAGATCCGGCCGTGGCTGTGCAGTATCAGCACCGGCACCTGACGAACCGGGCTTATCCCGCCTTTCAGTTGCCGGATTACCTCACCGTTTTCGTCGTACCAAAGCACAGATACACCTCTCACACACTTTTCCCGAAAAATCTGCATATCCGTCATCACTCTTCCCTCCTATCGTAACGAAGATCATCATTCATCTCCGGTAGAGCACCCGGCTTACCGGAATAGCTGAAACTGAAAAACCGTCGCCCGCATCGTTCACAGCGGTAATCCTTTCGCACAACACAGTACAAAGGGTATTCCACAGTCTGACACAGGCGTAAGCGATGAACACACTTACAAGACATTTTGTTTACACTCCTTCTTTGAAAATTAACGCTGTAAAACGATGAAAACCATCGAACAGCAAAGATAGTATGGTGAAAAACAAAATATTGTCAAGCAAGCGTCATGCGGTAAGCAATTTTTCCAACAGATCCAGCAGCGCAAAATCATCCAGCAAACGGGCAAAGGAAAACAGCACGGCATTATTCAGATCCGTATGCACAAAATCCTGTCGATCCGCAAAGTGGATGCAGATGCGGATACGGGTGTTCGTGTGCCCTCTTTTCTTGTTGGTTGCCAAACGCATCATGGAAAATGCCGGATCCTGCTCACCGGGGAACAGGTTTATACAAATGTGTTTCCAATCCAAGGCCGAAATGCTTTTGCGGTAAGAGCCTTTAGGTGTCTCAAGCTGTATGTACGGTTCAGCAACTGCCGGAAACTTCCCCATAGCAATCTGCACAAAGGGCTTTCCGTCTTTGTCCAACAACGCAAGAGTCACATTCTGCACGGTTTTTTGCCACTGGGCAGCCGGCAGTTGGCTCAAGCTCAAAGCGGCAAAGCTTGCATCGGACAGTGTTGCGGTGCGGTTGCTTCTGGGATATGGAGATGGTTGCTTTTTGGCTTTCGGCTTGTTGCCGTTGATTTGTCCCTTATACCGGATGCCGGATTTTTTGAGAGTCCTGGTGTTTTGCGTATGCAAATCGTGATCTGCCCCGCTGATTGCTGCGTTTTTCTTTGTCATACTGTTTTATACCTCCAATCTGAAATAAATTGACTTCGGAATGTCCCATTCGTTTGCAGTCAAGAAGCAAAGAATTGGCACCTAAAAAAGGGCGCAGTTGTGCCGTTGAAAACGGAACAACTGCTTCCCAAGCGCACCGAAGTGCGTGTTTTTTTCTGTATAAGTGCGGCAATTTCAAAAAAACAAATTCGGGCGCCGTAGCAGTCGTGCGCAAAAGCGCACGGACAGAGGTGTTTGTATTCCCTGATACAAACGGCGTTTCTTCGTCCCAACGCGAACTCTCTGCCTGTGACATCGAAGACCATCCGAGCTCTTTTTGTTAAACGGGTTTCCGCCTCGATACTCCCGTTATCGGGTTGCTCCCTACACGGCGATAAAAAGCAATCCGCTCCGCCTTGTTTAGCGGTCGGAGACCCGCTATCCTTTTTGACGATACGCCCGCGGCAGTACCGTGCTGTTCAGTTGTGCAGTGCCCGCCGACACTGCATCGCTCCTTTTCCTCAGCCCGAAATTTTGCCCGGAAATGGAGCGAGTAACAGAAGTATACGAACGAAAAAAAGAATGTCAAGCAAAATGGAAAAATTTTTTCGACGCAGAAAAAATCCGGCAAGCCTTGCGGCTGCCGGAATTGCGTAAATCGTGTAGAAAATCACGAAAAATTTTTCATTTACTTTTCCTGTAAATCGCCCCACCTCTTGATAGTAAATAAAACAATATCCCCTCCACATTTGCGGAGACGATCTCTCTGTTTTGTCACAATTACCCCATAATCAGCAGGTCACCCGTCCAACTCGGAGATAAAGCGCAGATCTGTTGCAGACAGAGCGTGTGTATATATGCGTGCGG
>CABQAC010000001.1 GCA_902462035.1 uncultured Eubacteriales bacterium | reverse complement strand
CGGCGACGCGGGCGAATACGGCGCCACTACCGGGCGGCCCCGCCGGATGGGCTGGTTTGACGTGGTGGCTTCCCGTTACGGCTGTCAGGTTCAGGGCGCTACCACAGTGGCGCTGACCGTGCTGGACGTGCTGGGTTACCTGGACGAAATCCCGGTATGCGTCGCCTATGAATTGGACGGCAAGCGGATCGACTATTTCCCCGCGCCGCC
Organism: uncultured Eubacteriales bacterium; assembly: GCA_902462035.1. Lineage (GTDB taxonomy): Bacteria > Bacillota > Clostridia > Oscillospirales > Acutalibacteraceae > CABQAC01. Next base: position 27,100 of record CABQAC010000001.1, on the reverse strand, counting down.
GCTGCTTGGCCGCTGCAAGCCTGTGATCGAAAAGTTGCCTGGGTGGAAGTGCGATATCCGGGGCATCCGTCATTTCGAGGACCTGCCCTTAAACACCCGCAACTACGTGGAATTTGTGGAAAAACAGTTGGGCATTCCGGTGGGCATTGTGTCCAACGGGCCCGCGCGTGAGGATATTATCTACCGATAAGACCCGCCATGGGCGGCACGCAGGGCGGATGGCGGCATCCGCCCTTTTTTAGGCTTATAATAAGGCAAAGGAAAAATGAAAAAAGGCGGAAACATTTCATCCGACAAAACGGAAAGTGCCGTCCGCCTGAAAACAGGCGGTTTGCCAATGGAAAATTGGGCAAACGATACCGGTTAACGAAAGGATGGTCATATGAAAAATAGCCATCAAACTATTTTGGTGCTGGATTTCGGGGGACAGTACTGCCAATTGATTGCTAGGCGGGTGCGGGAATGCCACGTGTTTTGCGAGATAAAATCCCACCGCATTTCCGTTGCGGAAATACAGCGGGGCGGTTACGCCGGAATAATCTTTACCGGAGGCCCAAATTCCGTTTACGAGCCTGGAGCGCCCGCCTGCGACCCCGCGATTTTTGCCTTGGGCATTCCTGTGCTGGGCATTTGCTACGGCGCCCAGCTGATGGCCCATCAACTGGGGGGTGTGGTCAAAACGCCGGACACCAGGGAATATGGCCGGACCGAAACCCGGTTTGACCGGAGCGCCGTGCTGTTTGAAGGGCTGCAGGAGCAGTCTGTTACCTGGATGAGCCATACCGACTATATCGCCCAGGTGCCAAAGGGTTTTGCCGCTACCGCAACCACCGCCGCCTGCCCCACAGCGGCTATGGAGTGCGGCGAAAGAAAGCTGTACGCGGTTCAATTCCATCCCGAAGTGGCCCATACCGTCCAAGGCATGGCGGTGCTGCGGAACTTTCTGTACAAGGCGTGCGGCTGCACGGGGGATTGGAGGATGGCTTCTTACGTAGAGACGGCGGTACGGGACATCAAGGCGAAGGTTGGGGACGGCAGGGTGCTGATGGCCCTTTCCGGCGGGGTAGATTCCTCGGTCGCCGCAGTGATGGTCCATCGTGCTGTGGGCAAGAACTTGACCTGCATTTTTGTAGACCACGGTTTGCTGCGCAAAAACGAGGGGGACGAGGTCGAAGCGGTTTTCCGCAGGCAATTCGATATGAACCTCGTTCGGGTCAATGCGAAGGACCGTTTCCTTTCCAGGCTGAAGGGCGTGGAAGATCCGGAAAAAAAGCGGAAGATCATCGGCGAGGAATTTATTCGTGTGTTCGAGGAGGAAGCCGCCAAAATCGGCCAGGTGAATTACTTGTGCCAGGGGACCATTTACCCGGATGTGGTGGAGAGCGGTACCGGCGACGCGGCGGTGATCAAAAGCCACCACAACGTGGGCGGATTGCCTGATGACGTCAACTTTAAGGGGATTTTGGAACCGCTGCGCGACTTGTTTAAAGACGAGGTCCGCCAATGCGGGCTGGAACTTGGTATCCCCGAATCGCTGGTCTGGCGCCAGCCTTTTCCAGGCCCGGGGCTGGCCATCCGGGTGATGGGCGAAGTCACGGAAGAAAAACTTTCGCTGCTGCAGGACGCAGACGCGATTTTCCGGGAGGAAATCCGTTTGGCCGGTCTGGACCGGCAAGTCAGCCAGTATTTCGCGGTATTGACCAACGTGCGCAGCGTGGGTGTGATGGGTGACGGCCGCACTTACGATTATACCGTGGCGCTCCGCGGGGTGACCACCACCGATTTTATGACGGCCGATTGGGCGCGGCTGCCCTACGATTTGCTGGAAAAGGTGTCGGGCCGCATCATCAACGAAGTGGGACACGTCAACCGCATTGTTTACGATGTGACCAGCAAGCCCCCTGCCACCATTGAGTGGGAATAAGGAAATTCTATCCCGTCCCCGTTTTTTGCGGCTGTTGAGCCGAAAAAGTGGAGATTTCAAGAGATTTTCTTTCCCGCTTGATAGCAGATTGATAGCACTTGCAAAATCCGTACTTGCTGATTTATTAAGCAGGTCACGACTGGCTTACAGGTGCGTTGAATAACTTATCTATAATAGAAAAGGTCTTACCGATTTTCTGAGTCGGTAAGACCTTTTTTTGCGTTTTCATTCTTTGTCCTTGTCCATATCGGAGAGCAGCCAGTCCATAAAACGCTGGTCGGGAACTTTTACCCAACGACGGGTGGTATCAAATTCGGGATAGCGGTAACGCCAGCGATCATATTCCTCTTTGGTGATTTCTCCGGCTTCCAGCTTTGCCGCCTGTTCCCTCCAAGCGATCATGGAACTGCTCAGTTCGGCAGCGTCCTTGCCTTTGAATACATCCACACGGAGATGCACTTCCCCGTCACATTCCACGACTTTTAAGCCGTATCTGTCCTCCAGCGTGAACAGCGTGTGCATCAATCCCTGATAGGAGTCAATGTCCGGCACAGCCAGAGCCAAGGGAGATACGCCAAATTCATTTGCCAGAGCCTGTGTGATTTCTGCTTTGGGTGTGCGCGTCCCTGTTTCATACTGAGCCAGACGAACATCGGCAGACTTTTCGGGAAATCCCAACTGCATACCGAGATATTTCTGGGTCATGCCCCGTAGGGTACGAAAAAAGTGGATTCTTTCACCAATCGCCATAATAGCCAACTCCTGTCCTATATAGTTCATACTCATAGTGTAGCAGATTTGTTTAATATAGTCAAGATAAATAAAACTTGTTTGTTTAATTTTTATCTCGCAAGACGCTTGACTTAAGCAATAATGTATAGTACAATATCCATAAACTAAGCAAACATGTTTAACGTTCTTTGAAAACAGAATGACCGTCCGAACGAAATACCTTTACTGGGGAAGCAAACGCCAAGATGCTGAGAAGCGGAGCCTGCCAAGGTAAAGAATACGCCGCAGAGATCCTGGGGCAGGAAAGCGTTCGGGTAGAACGGCAGTACGAATATCAGTAGCTACCAAAGAGGAAAGGAAGGTATTTTGCCTATGGCAGGACAGATTTTTATGCGTGTTGACGAGGTTGCGGCAGAGCTGGGCGTTTCCGTCCCATACGCCTATAAGCTCATACGAAAGATGAACGAGGAATTGAAAAAGACCGGCTGCATCACGATCTCCGGTCGTATTGACCGCAAATTCTTCTATGAAAAGTTTTACGGCACAAGAAATCAGAACGAGCGAAAGGAGAACTGATAATGGCAGCGTTCAAAAATAAAGACAACGGCACATGGTATGTGCAATTCCGTTATACCGACTGGAAGGGCGAACGGCAGCAGAAGCTCAAACGGGGCTTCGCCACAAAGAAAGAGGCACAGGCCTGGGAACGGGAGTTCCTTATGGAGAAACAGGCCGACATCAACATGACCTTTGAGAGTTTCGTGGGGCTTTATGAAATGGACATCAAGCAAAAACTCAAGCTGAACACATGGCTCACCAAGGAGAGTATCATCCAGAAAAAGATTCTCCCCTATTTCCGCAAACGCAAGCTCTTGGAGATCACCGCAAAAGACATTATTGACTGGCAGAACGAGATCAGAGGGCTGACCGATAAGCATGGCAAGCCCCTGTCTACCACCTATCTCAAAACCGTCCACAATCAACTCAGCGCCATTTTTAACCACGCAATTCGCTATTATGGCTTACAGATCAATCCGGCGCAAAGGGCTGGAAATATGGGGACGGAGGAACGGCGGGAAATGTTGTTCTGGACGAGGGACGAGTATCAGCGGTTTTCGGAGGCGATGATGGACAAGCCCATTTCTTATTATGCCTTTGAAATGCTCTACTGGTGCGGTATCCGTGAGGGAGAGCTGCTAGCTCTGACCCCGGCAGATTTTGATTTTCAGAAGCAAACGCTTCGCATCAACAAGTCCTATCAGAGGTTGAAAAAGCAGGATGTTATCACCACACCCAAGACACCGAAAAGCATCCGCACCATTCAGATGCCGGAGTTCCTGTGCGCAGAGATGCAGGATTATTTGAAGCAGCTTTATGGGGCCGAATCTGACAGTCGCATTTTCCCTATCAGCAAGAACTATTTGCATCGGGAAATGGACAGGGGATGCAAGGAAACAGGGGTTAAGCGCATCAGAATCCACGATTTGAGACATTCGCACATCAGTCTCTTGATTGATATGGGCTTTTCGGCTCTGGCAATCGCTGACCGTGTTGGACATGAGAGCATCGACATCACTTATCGCTATGCACACCTGTTCCCTACCCGTCAGACCGAAATGGCAAATAAACTGGATGCACTGAAAACCTAGAAAGGAGCTTAAAATTATGTCTATGAAAAATCTCGACAATCATAACCGTTGGAGGAACAAAACCGTTGCGTTCCGTGTATCGCCAGAGGAAGATTTGCAGCTTGAAACTTTTGTTAAGCTGTCCGGTCTGACCAAGCAGGACTACATCACCCGCAGACTTCTTTGTAAAGATGTAGTGGTGCAGGGCAATCCGAGAGTGTTCAAGGCACTCAGAAGCCAGTTTACCGCTGTGCTGGACGAGCTGCGGCGCATTGAGGCCGGGGCTGGGATTGACGACGAGCTGATGGATACCATCGAAATGATGGCAACAATTATGGATGGTATGAAGGAGGACAGTGCCTATGGCGATTGATACAAAAGAAAAGACTGCCCTTGCAACATCTGTTGGCGCAGATGAAAGGCAGTCATTCCCACTAAGTTCTGACAATAGTATAACCACTTCCGACCCAGAAATCAATGGTCAAGTTGAAAAATCCGAGGAATCACTGGAAGAAATGATGCGGCAGATGCAGCGAATGGCAAGTCCGTACTATCTCCACACGGTTTCTATGACCGAACTGTACCAGACCACCTATAAGAGCAGACCGCCGATCATTGACGGTCTACTCTACGGTGGGGCGTATATCCTCGCAGGGGCACCCAAGATCGGCAAGTCCTTTTTGGTAGCTCAGATTGCCTACCATGTCAGCACAGGAACACCATTGTGGGGCTTCGAGGTGCATCAGGGGACGGTACTCTACCTTGCTTTGGAGGACGATTATCAGCGTATTCAAAGCCGTATGTTTATGATGTACGGTGTCGAGGACAGCGACAAGCTCCACTTCGCAACGGCGGCAAATAAGATTGGAAACGGTCTTGACGAACAGCTTGAATTTTTCGTGCGTGAGCATCCCGATACCAAGCTCATCATCATTGACACCATGCAGAAAATCCGTGAGGTCGGCGGCGAGGCATACAGCTACGCCAGCGATTACGACATTATCGGCAAGCTCAAACAATTTGCCGATAAGTATGGCATCTGTGTTCTGACCGTCCACCATACACGCAAGCAGCCTGCAGGAGATACCTTTGAAATGATCTCCGGCACAACAGGTTTGCTCGGCTGTGCCGATGGCTCTCTGCTGATGCAGAAGAAAAAGCGAACGGCTCTTGAAGCCACCATTGATGTGGTGGGGCGTGACCAACAGGATCAAATTCTCTATCTGAAAAAGGACCCAGAGACACAGATTTGGAATTTGGAGCGGACAGAAACGGAGCTGCACCGAGAGCCGCCCGATGCGGTACTGGAAGCCGTTGCAAGGCTTGTTTCGGCAGAGCAGCGGGAATGGATCGGCTCTCCCTCGGAACTTGCAGAATCCGTTGACACGGGCATGGCAGCAAATGCCCTGAGCAAGTATCTGAATGTTAAATGCGGCAAGCTGGCAGAGGACTACTGTGTGGATTATGAGAACAAAGCCAAGCACTCCGGGCGTAGGGTGAAGCTCACCTACAACGTTGAGTGCGACGGTTGCGACGGTCGCAACGGTGAAAACGATACCACCAAATCTACCGTCGCTATCGTCGCTACCGTTGCGGAGCAATGTAAAAATGAAGATCAACGGGCCAAAATGACCCATTGATTTTCAGCAACTAATCCGCATCCCCCGTCCCCACCGACAATCCGCAGATGGTCGGTGGACAAGCAGGGAGAATGTAACGGACTTCTCCCTGCCAATGGGCGAAAACCAGAAACACACAATGCGTGACTGGTTTGCAGCCCATGCCGGAATTGGTGGTTTGTATATACAGGGCAAGCCACCAATTCCAGCCAAGGCATCCGTAGATGCCGCATACCCCCTCGGAGAGCCCACGATACTTTGCAGCCGCAGGATGAAAGTATCATAGTGGGTTATTACACTTCCACAGAAGTGTCCCCAAAACGCTACCCCATATCACCAATCAAAAATACAGGAGGAAATGCCTATGGCAAGAGGCGACGGTATTCACCGTACCAGCGCAAGAAATATGAGAATGACACTCGACAAAGTAGCCAACGCTCAAGGGCATAACGAGCGTGAAAAATCAAGTTATGTCAATCAAGACATCGTACCGGAACGGCTGGGTATGAATGTCCATTTCAAAACACCCACTGATGGCTACATCGCCATGTTCGACCAGATGGTGGCAGGCGGAATTATCTCCACCCGTGGTCTGAAAGCCGGTGCAGAGAAATTCGGTGAGTTGATCTTCGATGTCAATTCAGCCTACTTCTATAACAACGGCGGTTATGACTTCGCAAAACAATTCTACGCCGAAGCATATAAAAGTGCAATCGAAATTGTAGGCGGTGAGCAATATATTCTGTCGGCTGTCATGCACGCCGATGAGCGAAATCGAGCAATGTCAGAAGCTCTCGGTGAGGATGTGTACCACTATCATCTTCATGTGGTCTACATCCCCGTGGTGGAGAAAGAAATCCGATGGTCGAAACGCTGTAAAGATGAAGCCCTCCGTGGCACGGTCAAAGAACGCATTATGCAGGTGAGCATGAGCAAGAAGTGGGATTCCAAACCTGCACTTGACGAAAATGGGCAGGAGCTTCGCACAAAGTCCGGTAAGCCTGTTCTGAAAAAATCCTACTCTGTATTACAGGACGATTTCTTCAATTACATGAAAGCTGCCGGATATACCGATGTGGAACGTGGTGAGCGTGGCAGTTCTGAGGAACATCTGACTGTGACACAGTTCAAGGTGGAGCGTGAACAGGAACGCCTTGCCGATCTCACTGAGCGTACCCAGCAGAAAGAAGCAGAAGCGGCGGCCCTGGACAATCAGATTGCAAAAACTAAGCAGAAGAAGGTCAATATCGAGAGCATTGACAGAATCGAAGCCAAACCTGTCATGCTCTCCCCTTCAAGGGTATTTCTTGAAAAGTCCGAGTATGAGACACTTGCTACTGCCACAAAGAAATATTATGTCCAAGAGAAGCGGGAATCCAAGTTGCAAAAGATGCTGGATGCGGCAAACAAGGTGATTTCCGATTTGAAAAATCAGATAAAATTGCTTACCGCTGAAATAAGCTCTTTGCGTGAAGAATTGCTTCAATACAAATCCGTTCGCAGCAAATTAAAGTCACCGAATTTGGAGCAGGAGAATGACCGTCTCCGCAGTAGGCTTCGCACCTACGAGGATGTAATTTCCCGTAATAATCTTTGGGATTTATTCAGTAAAAGCCGTGGGAAAACGCACGCAAGGGACGATGCCCGATAAAACCGTTTAGAGCCGAGAAAAACAAAAAATCTCTGCTGGGAGTGTTCTAAATGCCCACATCGTTTAGGCACTTTCCAGCGGAAAATCCACTCACTTTTACGGCTGTTGAGCCGTGAAAAAGCCACGAAAAACAGGAGGTTTTATGAAAACAGGTCTTTCCAAAAAGCAAAAGACAACAAACATCTATTTTAACGAGGACAGCCCTGTAATTGAGGTTTGTACCTACAATACCGATTTGAAGAACAGACTGAGAAAGTTCGCTACACAGCACCCAGACGAGTGCAAGCTGATCGACGATGACGAATTGGGCTGTCTGACCTTTGAAGTCCACAAGGGACGGTTTGGATTCAAGCTAACCGCACCGTACAGCGAGGAACGCCGCAAGGCTGCCGGAGAGCTGGCAAAGAAAGAAAATCTGAGGAGGAACGGAAAATAAAAGTTATATCATGCGAGTTTATTATCGACACCGCTTGCGTGGAGCTTCGGCTGGAGGACGGAACGCTGATCGCTATTGATTGCACCGCCGTGGAGAACGAGGTAGCCAACAATATGTATGAACGGTCTGAGCTGGACTATCTCGTTTACAATGCACCGCTTGAATATGCGGATTTGATACTGAACGGCGATCCTGTGAAGTATTTGAAAACCGTAACCGTGTATAAGCCCTTTGAGAATGACCGTACCGCCACCCGTGGGAGAAATCTCACGGGCGGCATATTTATTTTATAGTTCAACCGAATTATAACTACCAGATAAATGAGCTTGACAAATCCGGACTATCATATTGAAAATTTCACATTTTCGTGATATAGTAAACAATAGAAAAAAGGAGGTCGTACAATGGCTGTGTCTTATAAAAAACTGCTTCATATGTTAATCGATAAAAAAATGTCCATTGCGGACTTACAGCGGCAGGCAGGATACAGTGCAAACATCTCCACACGGTTGCGAAATGATACCTATATCTCTTTGGAGTCAGTGGAGAAGATTTGTCGTGTGTTAAATTGTAAAATGGATGACATTATAGAATTTATCTCGGATGATAGAGAAAACGGAGGAACATACAATGGCCAGAGCAACTAAGAAAAAAACAGAAGAGGTTTCACTTGAAACCGTATTGTGGAACTGCCGTGTTGCTCTGCGCGGAGTTGGCAGTACCGATAAAAATCGTGATGCTGTCATTGGTCTGTGTTTTCTGAAGTTTGCTGGTGATAAGTTTGAACAGCGCCGTGCCGAGCTAATTGCTCAATATGGGGATGTCCCTGCATTTTTGGAGAAAGCATCCTTCTATAATGCAGTAAATGTATTCTATCTTAAAGAGACTGCCCGTTGGGCCTATATCGTAAAGAACGCCGGAGCCAATGATATTGCCGTTATCCTCGACCAAGCTATGGCGGATATTGAGAAAAGTAATCCTGCACTGAAGGGTGCTCTTTCTCTTAATCTGTATGCTACCCTTGGTGCACCAAAGGAAAAGATTAAACAGCTCATTGATGAAGTTAATAAGATAGATAAGTCTCGCTTTCATGAAGAAGACCTCATTGGACGTGTGTACGAATATTTTTTGCAGGTATATGCAGCTTCTGGCACTAAGGAAGATGGCGAATTTTACACCCCAGCTTGTGTGGTTCGCTTAATTGCAGAAATGATTGAACCATACAGTGGTGTGGTATATGACCCCTGCTGCGGTTCCGGCGGTATGTTCGTACAATCTCATAAATTTGTGGAAAGCCATCACGGAAATCGTCAGAATATTTCTGTTATTGGGCAAGAAAGCGTTCAGGAAACTTGGCGTTTGTGCAAGATGAATCTTGCCATTCGTGGCATATCTCATAATCTTGGCGAAAAGAACGCCTCTACTTTTACTGAGGATTTGCATAAGGACAAGAAGGTTGATTTTATCATGGCCAATCCGCCTTTCAACCTAAAAGGTTGGCGTGGTGAGGACGAGCTGTTGGATGATGCCCGTTGGCAAGGATATGGCGTTCCTCGTGTTTCCAATGCCAACTATGCCTGGATTCTGCACATGATCTCCAAACTGGATGTCACTCACGGTATTGCCGGATTTCTTCTGGCAAATGGTGCTTTGAACGATCCAGATGAATATGAAATTCGCAAACAGCTTCTTCTGAATGACAAAATCGAAGCTATTATCGTTCTTCCTCGCAATATGTTTTATACCACCGATATTTCTGTTACGTTGTGGATCGTTAATATGAATAAAAACGCCGGTACAGTAAATGGCAGACAGGTTCGTGACCGTCGTGGAGAAGTCATCTTTATGGATTTGCGTCTGTGGGATCAGAATATCCAAGAAATCGTCATTGACAAGGGCAAAAAGAAGAAAAAGACCATTTTGACCGATGCACAGATTCAAGAGGTAAAACGCATTTATAATGCGTGGCAGAGTGTGGATACTGCTCTTTACACCGATGTACCGGAATTGTGCCGGGCTGTGAAAATTCTGAAAAAGGACAGATGGAACCCCGATGATATTACCATCGAGGATAAGAACTTTTCGCTTATACCGAGTAAATACATCGAGTTCATTGACCACGACCTGGATATCGATTATGACAAGGAAATGGCGAGGATTCAGAACGAAATGCGTTTACTGATGGTATCCGAGGAACTGTCACAATCCATGCTGAAAGACGCGTTCAGGGGGATTGGCTATGGCATTGACTAAGTTAGGCAGCTATATCGAGTTGTTGGATAATCGAAATATTGATTTGCAATATGGACAATCCTATGTGCGTGGTGTCAATAACCTCAAGCAATTTATGCCAACAAAGGTTGATGTATCGGCTCGTGATCTGAGTAAATTCTACATTGTATATCCGGGAGATTTTGTATTCAATCATCGCACCTCCAGAAATGGCAGTAAATTCAGTATTGCATACAATAATGGCGATGTACCTGTTATTTGCACCGAAGACTATGTGGTATTTCGTGTAAAGAATTGCTGCCGTGAATTGCTACATCCCCTTTGGCTTTATATGTTTTTCAATCGCTCGGAATTTGACCGATATGTAATCACAAATTCATGGGGCAGCTCAACAGAGTTCTATAACTGGGAGGACATCTGTGACGTTGATATTAAACTCCCGCCAATTGAAATCCAGCAGAAGTATGTGGATATCTACAATGCCATAATAAGCAATCAGCAGAATTATGAGCATGGCTTGGAGGATTTGAAACTGGCCGTTGATGCTTTTATTGAAGAACTGATGAAAGAGTTGCCACACAAAAGGATTGGAGAATATCTCATTCTTAGCGAAGCCCGTAACGACGTGGGTTTATCTGTTGATTACGTTAGAGGTTTGGCGGTTTCAAAAGAAATGATACCAACAAAGGCGGATATGGATGGTGTAGGACTGAGAAACTACAAAATTGTTCCCCCTGACCATATCGCTTATGTTCCTGATACCTCACGGCGTGGAGACAAAGTGTCGATGGGCTTTAATGACGCAACAGATACTTACCTCGTTTCCTCTATATCGACCGTATTCACTACAAAGAAAAATGTCCTGTTGCCGGAATATCTTATGATGTTTTTCTGCCGCTCTGAATTTGACAGATATGCTCGTTTTCATTCATGGGGTAGTGCACGGGAGACATTCGACTGGCCGGAAATGTGTGATGTAAGGATTCCCATACCGAAAATCGAAGTTCAGCAAAATATTGTGAACATTTTTACGGCATATTCTCTACGTAAAGAAATCAATGAGCAGTTGAAAACGCAGATTCGGGGGCTATGCCCTATTCTGATCAAAGGTTCGTTGGAGGAAGGAGGGCAAAAATAATGCTTTTTTCTGAAAGATATAACGATTTGATTGAATTTGGAAACGGAGAAGCAAAAGATCACATTTGTGGCGAAATCGAGTATTCTGTAAAAGAGAAGATTGCTGCCGTAATGAACGATTTTGCAGAGCCGACAATCATCCGTCCGAATCGGTATGACAGCTATGAAGTGAGAACAACAGCACTTCATATTGCAATCGAAAACTTTTGTGATGCCAAAGGCGCACCATATATCTCATTAACACATAATGTTTTTGATGGCCCTGCACATAACCCTCTGGCAGCTGCTTTTACCCCTTTTCTATTCGATGTGATAGAATTGCAGTATGAAGAATTATCTGACGGGGAAAAGCCCGATTTCCAAACTGCGATAAATAATGTCTTTAGTAGCAACAACATTCCTTGGTTGCTGCACGATGGACGAATGGTTAAAGTGGATTCACAGCAGTTTGAGCAGAATTTGAAGCAGAAAGCCTTGTCGCAGATGCATGAACTCATGGATGCTGCACCACTATTCCAATCGGCTTATGATGAACTGATAAAGGCAATCGAGTTTTTTGAAAAGGGAGACTATGCCGAAGCTATATCAAATGCCGGGAAAAGCTATGAGAGTGTCATGAAGGTTGTACTACAGCTTGACCGTGGCAATGCAGACAAACTGACAAAAGGTATCGTTGATCGTGACTGCTTAAACCTGCCCGAAAGTATGACAAGCGAGGGTTTCAGGGAAAAAGTGCTTATGTCATTACCGTATATCCGCAATAACTCTACTGCTTCTCATGGCGCAGGGAGAAGTACGGTTGAAATATCCAAAAACATGGCCAGTCTTGCCATCAATCTTGCTTCGGCGCTTAATTCTTATTTGATTGATGTGTTCAAGGAGCAAGTATAAAGAAGGAGGCAAACACGTGGACTATACATTCGTGAAAGGGCAATTCACCGAAGCACAGTTGGAGTCTGCCATTATTGCTTTGTTTGAGCAGCAGGGCTACAACTATGTCCACGGTGAGAGCATCCATAGAACCTATGAAGATGTCCTGCTTCTGGATGATCTTCGCGCTTTCCTTCTGTATCGTTATGCGAAAGACGGTCTGAGCGAGGTTGAACTTCAGAAAATCATCAACCGCCTGTCCTTGATTCAGGCAAGCCCCCTCTACAGTAGGAATAAAGAGACATTCTGGTTGGTGAACGAGGGTTTTTATTTGCAGAGAGACGATACCAGCGAGGTGGCTCTCCATGTGGATTATATTGATTTTGATGAACCCGACAACAATATCTTCAAAGTAGTGAACCAGTATTCCGTGCAGGGAGAGCATCTGCGCCGTCCTGACCTGTTGGTGTTCATCAACGGTATTCCGATTGCCATTTGCGAATTCAAGTCGGCTATCAATGAGGACACCACTGTATATGATGCCTGGGAGCAAATCACAATCCGCTATAACCGGGATATTCCCAAGCTGATGAAATACTGCTTTTTGTCCGTCATCAGTGATGGTGCAAACACGAAGATGGGCAGTATTTTCACGCCCTACGCATATTACTATGCATGGAACAAAGCAAACGACCAGGACAAAGTTTCTAACGGAATCAGCTCTCTGTTTACGATGATCACCGGTGCCTTTGCCAAAGATCGTATTATCCAGGTGCTTCGTGATTTTGTGTTCTATCCCGATGACAGCAAAAAGAGCGAAGCAATCGTGTGCCGCTATCCTCAGTTCTTTGCCGCCGAGAAAATGCTGGCAAACATTAAACGGCATCTCCGTCCTGCCGGTGATGGCAAAGGTGGTACATATTTCGGTGCGACCGGCTGTGGTAAAACCTATACCATGCTGTTTCTGTCCCGTATGATTGCACTGCGTGACCCGGACACCTTCAACAATCCGACCATTGTTATCATTGTTGACCGTGAAGACTTGGATACGCAGACTGCCGAACTCTTTGCCACAGCGAAGAAGTTCTTGCATGAAAGCGATGTGCGGAGCATCGAGTCCCGTGCAGACATGGAAAAAACGCTCGGTGATAGGCCAAGTGGCGGTGTCTATATTACGTCTATCCAGAAATTCTGTGAAAAGACAGGTCTACTATCTGACCGCAGCAACATCATCTGCATTTCCGATGAAGCGCATAGAACCCAAACTGGCATCGGTGCAAAACTGAAAAAGACCGATAAGGGTGTATTTACCACATACGGGTTTGCAAAATATTTGCGGGATAGTTTTCCCAATGCCACCTATTGCGGATTTACCGGAACCCCGGTAGATGAGACCATTGCTGTGTTCGGTGATGTGGTAGACAGTTATACCATGAAAGAATCCAGCGATGACGGCATTACCGTTCGCATTGCCTATGAGCCTCGTCTGGCTCGTGTGATTCTGTCCGATGAACAAGCAAAGCAGATTCAGAAATACTATGACCGCTGTGCAGAGCAAGGCTCTACAGAGGAACAGATTGAGGAGAGCCAGCGGGCAATGGCTCAGATGCGGGCTATCCTTGGGCACCCAGATCGCCTGAAAAAATTGGCAGCCGATATGGTGCAGCACTATGAATTGCTCTGTGCTGAAAAGCCAGAAATCGTACAGAAAGCAATGATTGTTTGTGCTGACCGTGCAGTTGCTTTCCGTTTGTTGCAGGAGATTTTGGTCATCCGTCCTGAATGGGGCGAGAAACGCCGTGCGGAGGATGAGTCTGTCCTGACGAAAGAACAGCTTGATAAGTTGATGCCGCTGCCAAAAATCAATCTGGTTGCAACGCAGGGGGCTAACGATGAAAAGCCGCTATTTGATGCCTGTGGCACAAAAGAATATCGCAAAATGCTGGATAAGCAGTTCAAAAACAACGATTCCAACTTTAGAATTGCCGTTGTGGTTGATATGTGGATTACCGGCTTTGATGTTCCGTCACTGGCTGTCATGTATATTGACAAACCGCTCCAGAAACACACGCTCATTCAAACTATCTCTCGCGTTAATCGTGTGTTTGATGGAAAGGATAAGGGCCTTGTTGTTGATTATATCGGAATCAAGAATGATATGATGGAAGCTGTCAAAAAATATGGCAGTCCCCAGGAAAGCCCTGTTGATGAGCTGAACATCACACTCGGTATTTTCCGTAATCACCTTGCAATGATTGATGAACTTTTAGTTGGGTTTAATGCGACCAAGTTCTACATAGGGGACCCTTTAGAACGGCTGAATTGTCTGAACAATGCTGCGGAATATGTTCAGAACAGTAAAGAGATGGAAACCAGGTTTATGGGGCTTTCTCGCCGTTTGAAAGGTGCGTACACCATCTGTTTCCCGTCCGGTGAACTGACAGATGTTGAAACTGCAAAAGCGCAGTTCTACCTGGCAATCCGATCCATCATCTATAAGCAGACAAAAGGTAATGCCCCCGATGCAGAAGTTATGAATCGTGTGGTTGAGGAAATGGTGCGTAATGCCATTTCTTGTACAGGCATTGAAAATATCGTTGACGAAAATAAATCTGTCGACCTGTTCAGCGATGAGTTTTTAACAGAGCTGGATGCAGTTAAACTGCCAATCACAAAGTTCAATGCTCTGCTAAAGTTGTTACGCAAAGCCATCAGCAGTTACGGACGCACAAACAAGGTAAAAGCCCAGGAATTTGATGAGCGGTTAAGAAATGTGGTGGATGCCTATAACAGCCGAGATAAATTGGTGTTCACCAGTGAGGTCGTTGCTGATTTCGTTAATGACCTCTCTGACCAGTTGTTACAAATCCTTCGTGATCTGCAAGATGATAAAACCTCTTTTGAAAAGATGGGTATATCCTTTGAAGAAAAGGCGTTTTATGATATTCTGGTGAAAGTACGTGATGACCACGGATTTCCCTATGCTGACGAGAAGTGCCTCGTTCTGGCCAAGAAAATCAAAGAATTGGTTGATGATAAATCTCAATTCGCAGATTGGGCTACCCGTGATGATATCAAAAATCAGTTAAACATGGATTTGACGGTGCTTCTTTATCAGAATGGTTACCCACCGGAGTGGGATGAAGAAGTGTTCCAGAAGGTTATGGAGCAAGCAGAAAACTTCAAAAAATATATGGACTAACTTCTATTCCTGACGTATGGAGTGAAATGGGTCAAAATACGGAAAACTAAATCATAGGTGGTGAGTGTATGAACAAAAAAGAATTGTCGGTCAACAACAGTATGACTGCAATTGTAAGTGAAATCAAAAATGTTCTTGACGGAGCTCGTGCCAATGTTGCCAGAGAAGTCAACAATGAGCTTTTGAGCACCTATTGGAATATAGGACGCATTATCTGTGAATACGAGCAGTCTGTTCCCGATAGAGCTGATTATGGAAAGCAGACCTTGAAAGAGCTCGCAAAAGAGTTAACACAAGAGTTCGGAAAAGGCTTTTCCAGAGCAAATTTATATAATATGCGGCTGTTTTATCAGACCTATGAAAAAATCCAGACGGTGTCTGGAAAATTGAGCTGGTCGCACTATTGTGAGCTGCTATCTATTTCCGACCCTGACAAGCGCAGCTTTTATGAAAAAGAAACCATCAATTCGGGATGGTCTGTGCGTGAGTTAAAACGACAAATTGAAAGCTCTTTATTTGAACGGTTGTTGTTATCCCGTGGGGATGTGAACAAGGAGCAAGTGCTTGAATTGGCTCTCAAAGGCAATGAAATCTCCACACCTGCTGATATTATCCGAGATCCATATGTGTTTGACTTTCTTGGCTTGTCAGAGGACAAGCCCTTTATGGAGAGCGACTTGGAACGGGCATTGGTGCAGCAGATTGAGAAATTTCTGCTAGAGTTGGGGCGTGGCTTCATGTTTGTTGGCACGCAGCAGCGTGTAACCATAAATAATACCCACTATTATGTGGATATGGTTTTCTACAACAAGATTCTTCGGGCATATGTGCTGATCGAATTAAAGACTACGAAGCTTACTCCAGAGGCAGCAGGACAAATCAATATGTATTTGAATTACTATGCTGCTGAGGTAAATGACCCGGATGACAATCCGCCAATCGGTATTATCCTCTGCACTGACAAAGACAGCATCACCGCTGAGTATGCCTTGGGAGGCCTATCGAATAACATATTCGCTTCCCGCTATGTGCTTTATATGCCGAACAAGGAACAGCTGATCCGGCAGGTCGAGGATGTACTGAAAAAGTGGCACGAGGATGACAAGGCATAAAATACAGTTGGACAAAAAACAGAGAACCGCTGGGAAAACCACAAAAGATATGCTATAATACTTCCAAGCCACCTGTGCTGCTGCACTAAGGATTACCTTTGATAGCTCAGGGGTGATAGATTTTTGATAGCAGAATTTCGGATAGACCGTAGGATAAGGATAATCTGTATCAAATAAAACCACGATGGATTAAATGTTCTAAACAGAAAAGTTTAGAAACAGATTTAACCCGGCGAGTGGGAGTAACGTAACTGTCAAAGGGCACACTTACTTTTTAAAAAAACTTTGCCCCAAAATGAAGAATAGACCTTATGAGAATGAAACTCATAGGGTCTATTTTTTTAACGCATTGGGACAAATAATGTGACGGTCCGCTCTGCCGCACAAAAAATTGTTGCAATTTAAATTCTAAATTCCGGTGCGTACCGCACGACTCCGCAAATTGGCCCTGCATCCTCCCGCAGCCGTTTGGCCATAAAATTTTTGGGCGAGACATCAAACGGCGCCCGGATGCCTATCTGCTCGGCGGGCAGATAGCCGAACCGGGGGTAGTATTTTTCACTGCCCAAAACAACGGTATACCGGTACCCCAATTTTGCGGCGATGCGGTGGCCTTCTTGAATCAGAGCGGTGCCGACTCCTTGTTTCTGGTACCCCGGCAGGACGGACAGCGGCGCCAAAACAAGTTCCGTCTGCGTGCCGATTTTGGCGGTCGTCAATAAAATATGGCCAATAATTTTGCCGCCTATTTCCGCTATCAGCGAAAGTTCCGGTACGAAAGAGCTGCTTTGCCGTAGCGCGGCAACCAAATCCTGTTCATTGCCGTCGCTGTGTTCCGCGGACGCAAAAGCAGCTTTTACAACCTCGTACACTTCTTGA
The DNA here is from genome assembly GCA_902462035.1 of uncultured Eubacteriales bacterium. GTDB lineage: Bacteria > Bacillota > Clostridia > Oscillospirales > Acutalibacteraceae > CABQAC01. The sequence continues at coordinate 9,678 of CABQAC010000001.1, read as the reverse complement.
TAATCCTGCTTGGTTTCTTGCCGGACGATCATGTTTTCGGCCTCCGTTTCTTTCTATTACGCGCAGGGAAATGCACAATTTCCGGTTAATAATTTTGGATGAATGGATCCCTTGTATTCAATCATGCGGTATGCTATATTGAAAACGGCCCATGGGCCATTGTAGAAAGAGTAAGCCGCTTGCGGAAAGCCACGGTTTTTAATCCCGCCGGCGCGGATGGCACCCGCGTTTTGTTTTGTGTGGGGAAAACGCGCGGCGCGAAGCAAAAGAGAAAGGGGAGCGCAAAATGATTCAGGAAGCCCTTGCGCAGCGGAAGCTGCCGGAATTGATGCGGTTTTCCAATGGGAAAAAGGTGGCTACGCCGGAAGACTGGCGCAAACGCCGGGAGGAAATTTTGGCACTCCTTCGCCGGGAGATTTATGGCTTTTCGCCGGAACCGCCAGAGGCGGTACGCGGTGTGGTTATGGGAGCAAAACGGGATATTTTTGCGGGAAAAGCCGACCAGTCCTTGATTTCGGTGGAGTTTGGAACCCCGCGCGGTTCTTTCTGCTTTGAAGTGACGATGATCGTTCCCAAACGGGTGAAAAAACCGCCGGTTTTTTTGCACATCTCCTTCCGATCCAACGGCCAAATCGACCCTGTCCCGTACGAGGAACTGGTGGATAACGGCTATGCCGTCGCCTCCTTTTGCTACGAGGATATTTCGCCGGACCGGGACGACGGCTTTATGACGGGGCTGCCCGCTGCCTACCCCCGGGATGCAAAAACGGGCTGGGGCAAACTGTCCGTTTGGGCGTGGGCAGCCAGCCGGGTGATGGATTATTTATGTACCAGTACGGATATCGATTGCAGTAGTTGGACATTCCCGGCTGGGGAAAACCGCTTTATGGTGCGCCGCCCAGGACGAACGATTTTCCCTTGGGATCTCTAATAATTCGGGCTGCGCGGGCGCCGCGCTGTTCCGGGAAAAAATAGGGGAGCAGATCTCGCATATGGCGCGGATATTTCCCTATCAGTTCTGTGGGAATTATCTGCAGTATGCGAACCGTGAATACGATCTGCCGTACGACCAGCATTACCTGCTGGCCCTGATGGCGCCGCGCGCGCTTTGTGTGGGCAGCGCCAGCCTGGACGAATGGGCGGATCCGTGGTCGGAGTTTTTATCCTGCGCGGCAGCCTCGAAAGCATACGAGCTGCTGGGCGAAAAGGGTCTTGTAACGCCGGACGAAAAGCCGGAAGTGGGAACAGCGCTGCTGGAAGGATGCCTGGGCTATCACCTGCGGGAAGGACTTCATTTCTTCAGCAGAAGCGACTGGCTGCGGTATATGGAATTTCGGAAACTGCACGGCAGCGTGTTTTAAGAATGCTTTAAAGGTGTGCCCTGGTATAACCGGCCGGCGGACTGCCGCCTGTTACCGCGGAAGCAGAAAAGGAGGGACTCGGGATGGCGCTGGTGCGTTTGAATTTTGAGAGCCAATGTTTAGGAAACAATCTGGAGGTGGGGATTATCCTGCCGGACATACGGCGGGATGAAAAACCGGCCGCATTTTACGGGAACGAGGAAAAGTACAAGGTGCTTTGGCTGCTCCACGGCACCAACGGCGATTATTCCGACTGGATTCGCAAGTCGAACGTGGAGCGGTATGCCTGCGAGCGGCGGCTGATGGTGGTGATGCCCAGCGCCCTCAACTCCAACTATGTAAATTGGCCCGGGTTTATGACCGGGTACCGGATGGGCGACTTTTTAACCGAGGAATTGATGCCCTTGGTGCACGGTTGGTTTCCGGCGTCCGGCCGGCGGCAGGATAACTTTATCGCCGGCTTGTCCATGGGCGGAAGCGGCGCCATGCAATACGCGGTCAATCATCCGGAAAAATTCGAAGCCTGCGCCGTGCTGTCCGCTTCGCCCCGCAACCTGCGGGAGAAAGCCAAGAACCCGGACGCGCGCATGCAAAACAGCATTCGCAACGCCGGCGGGTACGAGGCATACGTCGCGTCTGACAGCAACACCTGGGAAACGCTCGGCAAAGGTTCCGGCAAATCCGCATTGCCCCGGTTTTATTTGACCTGCGGCACGGAGGATTTTTTATATGCCGATTACTTGGAATTTAAAGAATACGCCCAAAAACTGAACCTTAACGCGGTTTTTGAAGAATTTGAGGGCTACTGCCACGAATGGCGTTTTTGGGACATGACCATTCAGCGCGCCATGGACTTTTTCCTGACCGGAAGGCTGCCGGAAACAGACAGATATCTCCGCGCGTAAGCGGCTCCGATAAGCCCCCGCCCTTTGGGCGGGGGCTTATGAATTGAAAAGAGCGGCCGCCCCCTGTTATTTTGCCAGAGGCAGGAAGAATGTTTCGTATTCCCCCGCAAGGCGGTAGCCCAGCTTTTCCGCCAGGCGAACCGAGGCCGGATTGGCCGCGTCCCAGCTGGGGTACAGATTTTTGTCCAAACAGTCGAGAATCAGCTGCGCGGCGCAGGCTAACGCTAATCCTTGGCGGGTATGGGGCTTGTTCGTGTCTACTTCGATTTCAATGCCGCCCTTATAGTAGGTGTAGGAGGAAGCGCCGCTGGCGATTTCGCCGCCGCGCAGGGCCAACACACCAAGCCCATGGGCCGCGTACGACTCCCAGCTTGGGAACTGGGAACAAAAGTCTTTGCACCAGGGTGTTTGCAAAACGGTATGATAAAGCGCCCGGTCAATGCGGCGCAGCGTATACCCGGCGGGCAGCCGCCGGGTATACCGTTCCAGCAGCTTCCGGTCAAATACGGTACCCTTCCGGATTGCGTACCGGGTAAAAGGCTGGCTGGCTGGGTGCGTTTGACGAATCAGGTCCCCCCAACTTTGGCTGCGGGGAACCAACAGCAGGAAGGAAGACGGAAAAGGCTGGGGAAAAGACCAAAGCAGCGCTTGCTGGGGGGCGCCGGCCAAAAAGCAGAAATCGCCAATGAGGATTCTGGCGCTTCGGGGCGCTGCGGCGCTATCCGCCCAGGCGCGGCCCATACAGCCTTGCAGGCAGGACCAAACCATGGTTTCTTCCCAGCCGCGGAATAGGGGGGCGATTTGGCTCATCTGCTGATAGGGGATCTCGATCATCCGAACGCCTCCTTACACGCATGCGTTCATTCTGGAATTTTTGGATAACGGGAGTCTTTTGGGTTTTATCATACCGGATTCGTTACGGGAATGCAAGAAATACGGAATAACCGCCAAAGAAAATAGCATAGGTTTATAAGAACTGCCCATTGCATCGGTTTGCGGTTTTGGATATGATGAAAACGAGCAGCATGACCCAAAAAGGAATCGGGGAAGGTAGGGGAAAATATGATAAGTTTTGATTATGGCGACGTAACGCTCCTGGATGGATTGGTGCGGGATTCGGTGGAGGAGACCATGGCCTTCTACTTGAACATTCCGGTGGACAACATGCTCAAACAATTGCGGGAACTGGCCGGCCTGCCGGCGGGCGGCGTGCATTACACCGGCTGGTTCGAACAGCACCACGGCATGGGGCTGCTGGGGCAGTGGCTTTCTGCCCATGCGCGGATGTATGCCATCACCAGGCTGGAAGCATACCGGGATAAGATCAGCCTGATGGTCAAAGGCTGGCTGGAATGTTATAAAATTCTGCAGGAAAAGGTGTTGGGCAAAGAATCTTTTTATGCCTTTGAAAAAATGCTGCAGGGCTATTTGGACGTGATGGAATACTGCGGTACCTTTGGGATGGAAAAGCATATCCGGGACCTGGTTGACCTGGCGGCGGAAAAGATGGACCGTACCAACCTGTTTGGGGACAACGGACACGAATGGTATACCATGCCCGAATCGCTTTACCGCGCTTACCGGGCCACGGGGTACGAAAAAGCCAGGCAGGCCGCGGAATACTGGGAATACCGCGAGTATTGGGATTTGTTCTATAAGGGTGAAGATCCCTTCCCCAAAAAGCCGAAAGCGGGCCTTTTTTCGGAATTCTGCCACGCGTACAGCCACGTTAATTCCTTCAACAGCGCCGCCATGGCCTACGAGGTTAAGGGCGACCCCTATTACCTGGAGGCGATGGAGCGGTTCCACCGCTTTATGACCCGTACCCAAACTTACTGCACCGGCGGATTCGGTTCGGAATTCGAACATATCATGCCGCTGGACCGGATGATTCACGCGCTGAAAACCGGCCACGACAGCTTTGAGACCCAGTGCTGTTCCTATGCGGTTTACCGGCTGGAAAAATACCTGATGCGGTTTACCGGCGAGGCGAAGTACGGCGACTGGACCGAACGGCTGATTTATAACGCTACGGTGGCCACCATTCCCATGACAAGCGACGGTAAGGTCATCTACTATTCCGACTACAACCTGTACGACGCGAAAAAGATCAACCGGCAGGCGGGCTGGACCTGCTGCACCGGCACCCGGCCGCTGGCTGTGGCTGAACTGCCCCGGCTGATTTATTTCCACGATGACGCGGGGCTGTATGTCAGCCAGTATATCCCATCCGCCTTGACATGGCGCGGCGCGGACGGCGACGTGCAAGTGCGGCAGGAGACCGAATACCCGGAAGATGACCGTACGGTCCTCACCGTTTCGCTAGACCGCCCATCATGCTTTTCACTTTCCTTCCGGGTGCCTGGCTGGGTAACGGAGCCGTTATCTTTGTTTGTCAACGGCGCGCGGCAGAAAGAACAAATACAAAACGGCTGGATGGTTGTCCGGCGGGAATGGAACGACGGCAACCGCGTGGAATTGATTCTTCCCCGGCGGCTGTGGGTCAGCAGGCTGGACCCCGCTGCGGGCAAGCCCTGCGCGGTGATGGACGGGCCGGTGGCGCTGGCGGCGAAAACCGACGTGCCCATGAAGCTGACCGAGGCACAGAAGCTGGTGGACGGCCTTTCGGTGACTGAAGGGCTGGAAAACACCCGCGGGCTGCATTACCGGGTGAAAGGCCACCCCGAGCTGTGGTTCCGCCCGTTTTACGAGTACGCGGAATACGAACCGTATTTTCTGTACTTTGACTGCGGCCTGAAAGATTGAAAACCGGCTGTTGTGCGCTTTTCCGGAATTGATGATAATAAAAACAGTAGAATAATCTCTCTTCGTCAATGTGTTTCGTAATGGAGCGAGACAAGAATAACGCCGGAAACCCGTACAAACACTAGGTTTTTACAGGTTACCGGCGTTGTTTTATGCCTGAGAATGGGGAAAATACAGCTTTTGGTACCCCAAGGGCGCAATGGTTTAGAAAGAACGGTAACAGGAAGCAAAAAGATATAAAGCCCTTTGGGTGTTAAAGTAAAATAGCTGCTATCGCCGCTATGGTGTTACCCATATACGGCGGCGCAACCTACAAAAAGGGGCGGTATTTATCTGTATCCTTGTTCAGAAAGGGGCGGTGGAGGCGGTTTTATCTTTCAAGCGGTGACGCGCTTTAATTTGCGTGTGCTTATCAGATAGGGCGTTTAATCGTATTGCTTCTCGCATCACCTGATCGAATTGGTAATTTCATCAGGCAATTTGCGGCCTCTGTGCAACAGCAGCAGGGTCAGTATAACCATTCCTATCAGCATTGCCGCGCTGGTGCTTGCTGTGAGCGGCAGCATGGAGCTTCCTGTTCCAAAAACCATTACCATTGTGTTTTGTAACGTCAAAACAGATACGATGGCATCTTTAAGATGGATGATTTTCAATCCATATACCGATAGGTTTTCGTGCTTTCTTGCCTTTTTGTAATTCACTACAGAAAATATGACTTTATAGGTAGTATAGGCTGCCGTTGCGATTGCTGGTATCGTCCCTATTGCAACGCTTCTTTGCGACAGCACCAAAAGAGAAATTGGAACAATCAGCGCAATATCTACGAATATTAGCATCCGGCAGATGCTGTTGAATAGGCGAATCCTCTTAGCGGCTCTTTCTCGGGCGGCCAATGTCACCCATTTCTTTTCGTTAAAAAGGATGAAGGCTCGAAGAAGTACAAGAAGCAGATAGTAAAAGCTAATACTGAAATTCCAGACAGAACGCAACAAAATCCCCATCACAAAATTGTACGCGAAAAAGGTCATCGTTGCGATAAAGGAGACCGCGGAGGAAAGAAAGATTCGCATTATGCTGTCTTTTTTGAGTGCGCACAGCAAGGGCTTCGCGTTCATTTTGGAACCACGCAATCCATAATTATTTTCATAAGCTCATCCATGTCCTTTTTACAATCTTGTCTGATCCACTCCTTAATAATAGCGTTTAATCCCTCCAAATAAAATGGCATAATATATTGCTTATTATCATCGCTTATCTCAAAGCGTTCAAGAATAGGATGGATGACCTTTTTCATAATGGGAGCATAGCTTTCGCTCAATCGCAGCGTGTCATAGCGTTTTAGTATGGTGCCATACAGGCGTTTGTTCTCCTTTATAAAAGAAAGCCAAGGCGTCAAAAATTCCGGCGTGATAAAATTCAGAGATTCCTTTGGAGCAACGACAATATCCGAAGGATGGAAATCAATATGCTCGAAGTAAGAGAAGAACTTGTTGTTGATATACTCTGCCGTTTCGATCAGCAAATCATTCAGCGTTTCATAATGCAGGTAAAAGGTAGAACGGTTTACACCGGACGCGGAGCATATTTCTTTTATTGTGATATACTCGAATTCCTTGCGGCCCAGCAATTCTAAAAAAGCCTCATCCATCCGGACGGAGGTATTGAAATATTTGCTTTCGGACTTGTTCACGGCGCCGCCCCCCATCTTGTAACGCAATGCTTATTCCTTTTCGCTGATGTCCTTTGCCAGAAGCATAATATCATTGGCATATTTTTTCATTCCGCTTGCCCGCATTTTTTTGAAAATCGGGTAGTTGATACTGACGCCCACAATTCCCAAAACACCAATTGCAATGCCTGCGACGAAGAAGACCGGTGTAGCTCCGCCAATCACGCCCATGGAAAGGCACATCCCCAAGCCTAAAACAAGAGCGGAAACGATGCCAAAGGCGTACCCGAAAATATCAGAGGGGCGTTTTGCTTTTCTGTCTAATTTTTTAAGAGCAACCACCTTAGAGGTATCTTTTGGCGCGTATTGATTTGCGATGGACTCCGCGAAAATTTTATCTGTGTTCATATTTATGAACCCCCTTTGTTTTGATGGTTTCATTATAGCAGGCTCACAGATCGAATCGAACGACACGAACACAAAAACATGTTGATTTGTAAAACGGAAAATAATATTCTTATCGTGCCAGAGCGATGGAACTTGTCCGCATCTGCTAACAGGCCGTCATCAAAATTCCGCTGCGCATTTTTGGGAGGAATAGTGACAATATACGGCGTTTACAAGCCTTTGTCAATGTTTGCGCTGGAGGTACATATATCATAGCGGCGTAAACAAAACGCTTAGCGTTTTCGTTTGTTTTTCTGTGTCAGAGATGTTTTATCGTGTCCTTGCCGATTTTGCTGGAAGGGGGTATAATACTCTTATCTAAAAGGTGTTGTTGGTATCGTCTTTTGTGATTTTGCGGTGATGAAATGGTACCTTGCCTTTACCCGCGAAAGGAAGGAGTATGACAAGACAGAAGGCAATATGCGGGAGAACATGATTGAAAGCCATTCTTGCGGTGAATCATAATCATTAATGAGGGCTTATCAGGAGAATTCTGTTTATAAATTCGATGCAAATAGACGGCTGCAACACTTCAACCGGTTCAAAGGCGCTTGAAACAGGCGCGGCAAGATGGGGAGGAAACCGATATGACGAAAACCGAACAGGTCCGGGCGGAGATGGTCAAAGCAATGAAAGCGGGGGAAAGGGCGCGGAAGGACTGCCTTTCGCTGTTGCTGGCCGCTTTGAAAGCCAAAACCATCGATAAACGGGCGGAACTGACCGAAGAAGAAGAAAACGCGGTGGTACTGCGGGAAATAAAGCAGACCAAGGAAACGCTGGAAAGCGCTCCCGCCGGTAGGACAGACATCGCGGAGGAATGCCGGTTCAAGCTGTCGGTCCTGGCCGAATTCGCTCCCCAAAGCATGAGCGAGGCGGACATCCGAGCCCAAATCGCCCAGGTCTTGGAACAGCTGGGGCTTACCGCGCCCACACCCAGGGACAAAGGGAAGGTGATGAAAAACCTGATGCCGCTGGTAAAAGGCAAAGCGGACGGCTCGCTGGTTAACCGGCTGGTGATGGAGACGCTGGGCGGATGAACAAAAAGCAAGCGTCCGGGCCGGTTCGGCCCGGACGCTTGCTTTTACGCGGCGGAGGAAGTGGGGGCGGGTGCTTGGGAAGATGTGGTGGTAGAGCTTTGGGTCAGCTGCTGCAGGGTGCCGAAGGTGTAGCCCATTTCCTTCCACTTGGTCAGCAGTTCATCCAGTATCTCCGCGTTTGTTTTGGAGGTGCTGTGCAGCAGAACTACCGCGTTGGGATGGATGCGGGGAAGCAGTTTGGAAAACGCCTGTTCTTTGGTCGGCTGGTTATCCACATACCAGTCTACATAGGCAAGGCTCCAAAAAACCGTCTGGTAACCCAGCTCTTTTGCCATCTTTAGGTTTTCCTCGCTGAACTTGCCTTGGGGCGGGCGGTAAAATTTTTCCATATCTTGGCCGGTGGTATCCTTGTACAGCTGTTCCAGCGACTGCAATTCCCGCTGGAAGGAATCCATACTGGAAATTTTGGACATGTCAGGGTGGGAATGGGTATGGTTGCCCACGGTGTGCCCTTCCGCCACCATGCGTTTTATCAGATCCGGGTTGCTGGAAATGTAATTGCCAACCACAAAGAAGGTGGCCTTGACGTCGTGCTTTTTCAGCGCGTCCAGTATGGCGGGGGTATAACCGTTTTCGTACCCGGCGTCAAAGGTCAGGTAGATGACCTTATCTTGGCCGGGGCCCACATAATAGGAATCGTACTGCTTGAGGAACTCCGGCGAGGCGTTTCCCACCGGTTTGGCGCCGTCCTTTTGAAAGCTAAGCCCCCAGTTGGTGTTGGCGGCGGCCGCCGATACGGTGTTTTGGTTGGCACGTACGGTAAAAAAGATACCGACGGCCAGCGCCAGGACAATGCAAAGGGCGGCGGAGATCACGTGCTTTTTGCGGATGATAAGATACATTTCTGACCATGCCTTTCCACGCCTCCCGCGCGGCGTCAAATTTAGTAGGAATGGCGGAAGCGGGATTGTTTTATTTATACTTGGCATGGGTAAAAAATATGACGCAGTATGGAGACCTTTGTCACTGTGAGGAAGAAAGAACAAGGAGGAAATGCGGATGGGCAATGTTTATATGCTGCCAGTGGCCGGACATTTGACAGAAGAACAGGAACGCGCCTGCCTGGAAATGCTGCCCAGCGAGCGCGTAGCGCGGCTGATGCAAATTGGAAGAAAATCCGACCGGCAGCAGGCGCTGCTGGCGGAAGGACTGCTGCGCCGGACCTGCGCTTCCATTTTCGGTGCGAAGGCGGTTGAACTGCCCATGGCCGCTGGCCCCCATGGCAAGCCGTATTTTCCGGATTTGCCGGGCTTTCACTTCAACCTGACCCACACCACGGGACTGGTGGCGCTGGCGGTATCGGAACACAACGTAGGGGTGGACGCGGAGCATGGCGCGCGCCCTTTTCCGGCCGGGGCCGCCAGGCGCGCCTTAACAGCGGGGGAGCGCCGCTATGTGTTCGGCGGGCCGCAGGCGGAAATACCCCGCCGTTT